>SYEI01000015.1 GCA_005800865.1 Bacteroidota bacterium
ATACGATTAATGGGAACGTCATACTTTTGGGAGACTCATGTAAATGATGCTCTTGCTCATGAGTTCCTCTAAAATTACCAAAGAACGTTAAGAACAATAATCTAAACATGTAGAAAGCAGTTAAGATAGAAGTAATCATACCAAAGAACCACAATGCTTTGCTATGCTCGTAGGTATGTGCTAAAATTTCATCTTTAGAGAAGAATCCTGATAATAAAGGGAATCCACTAATTGCTAATGTACCAATAGCCATAACTTTACCAGTGATTGGTAAATGTTTCCACAAACCACCCATTTTACGCATGTCTTGTTCGCCACCCATAGCATGAATTACAGAGCCAGCTCCTAAGAATAATAACGCTTTAAAGAAAGCATGTGTTGTTACGTGAAATACAGATGAACTGTAAGCACCAACTCCTAATCCTAAAAACATTAACCCTAACTGAGATACAGTTGAATAAGCCAATACTTTTTTAATATCATTTTGAAACAAGCCAATAGTTGCTGCAAATAATGCTGTTGCCACACCAACAATTGCCACTATATGAGAAGCTTCGTCTGACATTGAATAAAATACATTTGAACGCACAATCATATAAATACCTGCTGTTACCATCGTAGCCGCATGGATTAATGCTGATACTGGTGTTGGACCAGCCATCGCATCTGGTAACCAAGTGTATAAAGGTAATTGCGCTGATTTACCCATAGCACCAATAAATAATAATAAAGCGATAATGGTTACTGTTGCATGATTTCCACTAGAAGCTATAGAAAATACTTGGTCATAAGAAATACTTCCAAAGGTTACAAAGATTAATATAATCCCCATTAAAAATCCTAAGTCACCCACACGATTCATAATAAATGCTTTTTTAGCGGCATTGTTATAAGCTGTGTTTTTAAACCAGAATCCAATTAATAAATAAGAACATAAACCTACACCTTCCCAGCCCACAAACATAATTAGGTAGTTGTTACCTAATACTAATAACAACATGAAGAAGATGAATAAATTTAAGTAAGTGAAGAAGCGAGAAAAACCTTCGTCATCATGCATATAACCCATAGAATAAATATGGATTAAGAAACCAATACCTGTTATGATTAATAAAAACCAAGATGATAAAGGATCCACTAAAAATTCAAACGGAATTTTTAAGGTGTCAGAATTAATCCATGAGAATAAAGGAACAATATGAGAGGTTACCTCCTTATGTTCTTCTAAATCAATAAATATTAATACGGATATAGCAAACGACGCAAACACGGCTGCACTGGCAATAATACCAGATAGATTTTTGCTAATTTTTTTGCCAAAAAATCCATTTATTAAGAAACCTAATAAAGGAAATAATGGGATAAGGGCTACTAATTTAATCATATACTTAGTTCTTTAATCTGCTTAATAAATCAATATCAATACTCTTGAAATTACGATACACCATCGATAAAATAGCTAATCCTACTGCAACCTCAGCCGCTGCAACCGCCATAATAAAGAATACAAATACTTGTCCGTTTGCATCGTTGTGCAAGGTTGAAAACGCCACCAACATTAAGTTTACTGCATTTAACATTAACTCAATACACATAAAAATAATAATTGCATTTCTGCGAGCCATTACACCAACTGCACCAATGATGAAAAGCACAGCGCTCAACATGATGTAATAATTAATAGGAATTCCGTTTAACATAGTATGAGTTTATATTAGTTTGTAGTTTCTTTTGAGTTAATATTTGTGTCGCGTTTACCAATCATAATCGCACCAACAAGGGCTGCTAATAATAAAACAGAGGCGATTTCGAATGGGAATAAGAATTCAGTAAATAATACTTTACCTAAATTTTTCACTAAACCAATTTGAGAAGCACCACCTTGAACCATTTGTAATTGCTCAGCACCTCTTAAAGCGCCAATCATAACAAATAATAACATGCCGCCAATGATAGCTGCAATGGCTCTTGTAAGAACATGTTTTCGAGGTTCTTCATCTGCATTTAAATTCATTAACATGATAATGTATAAGAACAATACCATAATTGCTCCAGCGTAAACTACAATTTGTACCACTGCTAAAAATTGAGCGTTTAATAATAAATAATGTCCTGCGATGCAGAAAAACGTCATAATTAAATATAACGCTGAGTTTACTGGGCTACGAGTAAAAACCATCATCAAGGCAAACATAATTGCCATTAATGATAATGTTCCAAAAAGCCATTGTGTAATCGTAAATCCTAACATATCTTTAATTTAGTGTTTATGTCCTTTATTTAATTTATTAGCATCAAATAATTCGTTGTGCTTTAATCCTTTTACTTTTTTGAAATCTAACACCGCTTGTGTTTGACGTTTAGTTACATCAATACGAGCATCTATTTTTTCAACCAATTTATCTTTCCCGTAAATAAAATCTTTACGCTCAAATTGTGCGTCAACTAAACGATCCGTTAAAAAGATTGCTTCTTTCGGGCAAGCTTCTTCGCATAATCCACAGAAGATGCAACGTAACATATCAATTTCATAAGTTGCTGCATATTTCTCTTCACGATACAAATGCTCTTCTCCTTTTTTACGCTCACCGCTAGTCATGGTAATAGCTTCTGCAGGACAAGCCACAGCACACATACCGCAAGACGTGCAACGTTCTGCTCCGTTTTCATCACGTTTTAAAACATGCTGCCCACGATACACAGGTGCAATTGGACGTTTAACTTCCGGATAATTAATGGTGGGTGGTTTTTTAAACAAGTGACTTGCCGTAATAATCATCCCTTTTGCAATAGCCGGCAAATACAATCTTTCAGCAAAACTTTGCTCTTTATTTGATACGACTACTTTTCTGTTTGTTAACTGCATTTTAATTTGTTTTAGTATTAAGTTATTAATGCTTAATAATTGCAACTATTGCTATTACGAATAAACTCAAAAACTCTATCGTTTCAATAAGTTTGAATGCGTTTAAAAATTTATTTTTCATAGCTTATTTTTTAAAAATGAATGTTTCCTCTAAAATATTCAATTGCTACCGTTAGTAATAAATTAAATAACGACAACGGTAATAACGTTTTCCAACCTAAGTTCATTAATTGATCATAACGGAAACGTGGTAATGTCCAACGAATCCACATGAATAAACAAATGAAACCAAATATTTTTGTCATTAAAGCTCCAAAACCAATTAATGAAATCCAAACCGAACCATCTGCTAATCCTAATTTAGCGTATAACTCATGAGCAAATGGGAAATTGTATCCACCGAAATATAACGTAGCAATGACTGCTGACGAAATAAACATATTGATGTATTCAGCAAATAAGAATAAACCCAATTTCATGGATGAATACTCTGTATGGTAACCGCCAACTAATTCTGTTTCACATTCCGGTAAATCGAATGGTGCACGGTTGGTTTCTGCTAATGCACAGATAAAGAAAATTAAAAAGCCTAATGGCTGGCAAACAATATTTGCATAGTGTAAATCTTGTTCTTCTACTATTTCTTTTAAACTTAAAGAACCGCCTGAAGAAATGATTAATGCGATTAATGCAATTCCCATAGGAATTTCATAACTAATCATTTGTGATGAGGCACGCACTGCTCCTAATAAAGCGAACTTGTTATTAGATGCCCAACCACCAATCATAATTCCATAAACACCAATTGATGCTACACCTAATAAATAAATTACACCAATATTGATATCAGTGATTTGCATATCATATATATGTCCACCAATATTTACGGGCTTAGCCCAAGGCACCACGGCACTTGTAACTACTGCTGTAATCATAAATAAAGAAGGTCCTAAAATAAATAAGGCGCGATTAGACACATTAGGAATAATCTCTTCCTTCATAAACATTTTTACACCATCTGCTAATGGTTGTAATAAACCACCCCAGCCTGCGCGGCTTGGTCCTTTTCTATCTTGAAGAAAAGCAGCGAATTTTCTTTCCCATAACGTTGCGTAAGCTGCTGCTCCCAAACAAATCAGGAAAACGGCCGCACACATTATTGCTTTATATATTACAAATGCTATCATACTAATTTATTACGGTCTTTTATTAATAGGTATAAATCCAAGTGCTTTTTGTTGTTTCATCACTTGTACTTTTAATTCATTTAAATGATTGTAATGATTTTGAGAAATCACGCTACTTCTATGAATTTGTGATGGCCCTTCAATTTTCCAATCAGAAACTTTTTTCTTTTCAAAACGGCAAGTATTGCAAATAAATTCTTCTGCTTCACCCCACTGATCTTTACGAGCAGTAACGCGCAATACTTCTTCGCCTTTCATCCATAAACGTACTTTACCAGAACATTTTTTACAATCGCAAGTTGCATCAACTGGCTTTGTAAACCATACACGAGATTTAAAACGGAACGTTTTATCTGTTAATGCGCCAACCGGACAAACATCTATTACGTTACCCGACATGTCGTTTTCAATGACGTTCTCAATGTATGTAGAAATCTCTGCGGCATCACCACGGTGCATCACACCATGAACACGATTGTCAGTTAATTGCTCAGCCACTTTTACGCAACGGAAACACATGATACAACGGTTCATATGTAACTGAACATATTTACCAATATCAATGCGTTCAAATTCTCTACGAGGGAATTCATAACGTGTTGTAGCAGCGCCATGTTCGTATCCTAAATCTTGTAAAGAACATTCTCCAGCTTGATCACAAACAGGACAATCTAAAGGATGATTCATTAATAAAAACTCAACAACACCTTTACGCGCTTCTAATACATCTTTATTAATCGTATTTTCTACAACCATTCCGTCCATAACTTCTGTACGGCAGCTTGCTACCGGCTTAGGCATTGGTGTAGGATTAGCTGTACTACCTTGTGTTACTTTTACAATACAAGTACGGCAATAACCACCACTGGTTTTTAGTGAAGAATAATAACACATAGTTGGCGGAGCTACCTCGTGACCAATCATACGTGCTGCTTGAAGAATTGTGGTACCTTTTGGTACGTCAATTTCTATTCCATCTATCGTTACTTTCATTAAGCTCTAATTTTATTTAATCTATCGTAATGAGAAATATCTACAAATTTTTTCTTTTGTGCGATTTCAATAAACTCGTGTTTGAAGTGGCGAATAGCTGCTGCTACAGGCCACGCTGCTGCTTCTCCTAATGGACAAATGGTTTTACCTTCAATTTTACTTTGAATGTCCCATAATAAATCCACATCACTTTCATTAGCCGTTCCATCTAAAAACTTCTTCAATATTTTTTCCATCCAACCGGTTCCTTCACGGCAAGGCGAACATTGTCCGCAAGACTCATGATGATAGAAACGAGAGAATGTAAATAAATTTTTTACGATACTTGTGTCTTCGTCCATAGCAATAAAACCACCGGAACCTAACATGGTACCTGTTGCAAAACCACCGTCTGATAAACTTTCATAAGTCATTAAACGAGGTTCACCTTTAGCAGTTTTTAAAATTAATTCCGTTGGTAAAATTGGCACCGAAGAACCACCCGCAACAACTGCTTTTAATTTTTTTCCATTACGGATACCTCCGCAATATTCATCGCTATAAATAAAATCTTCAACCGTAATTCCTAATTCAATTTCGTAAACACCTGGTTTATTAATATGTCCAGAAGCAGAAATTAATTTTGTACCAGTAGATTTTCCTACACCAATTTTAGCGTATTCTTCTCCGCCCATGTTCACAATTGGAACCACAGCGGCAATAGTCTCAACGTTATTAACAACTGTTGGACAGCCCCATAAACCTGCAACTGCAGGAAATGGTGGTTTGATACGTGGGTTACCACGCTTACCTTCTAATGATTCTAATAAAGCAGTTTCTTCTCCACAGATGTAAGCTCCACCACCAACTTGTACTGAACAATCGTGAGAGAAATCAGTTCCTAAAATATTTTTCCCTAACAAACCAGCCGCGTAAGCCTCAGCAATAGCAGCTTCTACAATACGCGCTACATAAAAATATTCACCACGGATATAGATGTATGATTGTTTTGCGCCTAATGCAAAAGAAGAGGTAATCATTCCTTCAATTAATGCATGAGGAATTTTTTCCATCAAATAACGATCTTTGAATGTTCCTGGTTCAGATTCATCCGCATTACAAACTAAGTAACGAGGAACGCCTTCTGGTTTAGCCAAGAAACTCCATTTCATTCCTGTTGGGAAACCTGCACCACCACGGCCTCGTAAGCCTGATTTTTTTACTTCATCAGTTACTTGATCTGGTTGCATTGTTTTTAATGCTTTCTCTACAGAAGCATAACCACCATGTGCGCGATACACTTCTAACGTATGAATGTTAGGTACGTGATCGTTATGTATTAATAATTTTCTTCCCATCGTTTAATGGTTATAGTGTGTTTTTATAATCTAAATCTGTATAACTTCTTAATCTACCTTCGTTTTTGTAGGTTTCTAAAATAGCATCTACTTTTTCGTAAGTTAAATTTTCGTGGTAACTAGCTCCACATTGTAACATTGGGGCTGTTCCACAAGACCCTAAACATTCTGCTACTTTTAAAGAGAACATGCCGTCTTTTGTTGTTTCACCAACTTTAATATTTAATTTTTTCTCAATGTATTTTACAATGTCTTCTGCTCCGTTTAACCAACAAGAACTTGTTTGGCAAACTTCTAATACACATTTTCCCATTGGCTTTAAATTGTACATCGTGTAAAACGATGCCACTTCAAACACCTCAACTGGACGAATCTTTAAAATTGACGCAACATAATCCATTGTTTCTGGACTTAACCAACCGCCAAATTCAGCTTGCGCTAAATGTAAGATTGGCAATAAAGCCGATTTCTGTTTTCCTTCTGGATAACGTGAAATAATGGTTTGTGCAGTCTTCATAGCCTCTTCGCTGAAAACTGTTTCAGCGCGTTTAGCTTTATCAAATTTTTGTGCTCCGTGAACTTGTGAACTCATTTATTATTAATTTAAAAATTAAAAGTTAAAAGTTAAAAGTCTATTCTTTTGGAGAAGACTTATCATCTTTTAAGTTTAAAATTATTTTTGCTATTACTTTTTCTATTTGTTTTAATTCTTCCCAACATTTATTAAGTGCTTCTGATTTATAATCATAACCTTTTGTTATGACTTCAAACCAAAAATCTGTTTCATTTGCAGATTTCAGTGCAATTGCATAATACTTTACCAACTCTTTTCTTGATACACTTGATTTACCCTCTCTAACATTTGCTCCAACCGATGTTCCACTTCTTCTAACTTGATCAACAATATCAAAATCTATTTTTTCTTTTTTTAATAAAGCAGAAAGTTTAACTATTGAAATGGCAAATTCTAAGGTCCATTCTTTTATGTCTTTCTGATATTTCAAACTTATCTGCTTTTTAAATTTTAACTTATATCTTTTTAACTTGAATTAAGCGTCTAATTCTCCTGCAATTACGTTCATACTACTCATCGTTAAGATAGCATCTGATAACATAATTCCTTTTACCATTTCAGGATATGCTTGATAATAAATAAAGCATGGTCTGCGGAAATGTAAACGGAACGGTGTTCTACCACCATCACTAATTAAGTAAAAACCTAATTCTCCATTTCCACCTTCTACACAGTGATAAACTTCTCCTTTAGGAATATCTGTTTCACCCATCACAATTTTAAAGTGATAGATTAATGCTTCCATGTTATTATACACTTGCTCTTTTGGAGGCAAGAAGAAATCAGGTAAATCAGCATGCATTGGTCCTTCAGGCATTTTTTTAATAGCCTGTTCAATGATGCTTAATGATTGCCACATTTCATGTTGACGAACCATAAAACGATCGTATGTATCACCTTGTGTTCCTACAGGAACTGTAAAAGTAAAATCTTCGTATGAAGAATATGGATTCATCACACGCACATCATAATCAACACCTGCTGCACGTAAGTTTGGTCCAACAAAACTATAACTCAATGCCATCTCAGCACTGATAGGACCGCAGTTAACCGTACGGTCCATAAAAATTTTATTACGCTCTAATAAATTAGAAAACTCTTTTAAGCCTTTAGGATATTCTTTTAAGAATGTATCAATTAAGTCCCAGGTTTTTTTGCTCCACTCTTGATCAAAACCACCAATACGGCCAATGTTAGTCGTTAAACGCGCTCCACAAATTTCTTCGAAGATTTCGTAAATTTTTTCTCTCCACTGAAAGATGTATAAGAAACCTGTCATGGCGCCAGTATCAACACCAATTACGGAGTTACAAATAATATGATCAGCAATACGCGATAACTCCATGATAATCACACGGTGATATTCAGCACGTTTTGGAATTTTTGCTCCTAATAATTTTTCTACTGTCATATACCAACCCATATTGTTGATTGGAGATGAGCAATAGTTTAAACGATCGGTAATAGGTGTAATTTGTGCATAAGGACGGCGCTCTGCTAATTTTTCGAAAGCACGGTGAATATATCCAATAGTAGGAACGGCAGAGTGAATAATTTCACCATCCATTTTTAATACATTTTGGAAAATACCATGTGTTGCAGGATGCGTAGGCCCAAGGTTAAGCGTAGAATATTCTTTTTCTTCGATAACTTCCTGATTAACGGAATATGTTGTTTCTTTTTTACTCATGATTGAATCTGATTTTTGTGATTCTATTAACGTCCAAACATTTCATCTTTCTTATCCGTTCTTCCTTGATCTTCTAAAGGATATTCTTTTCTTAAAGGAAAAATATCCATTTCATCTACGTTTAAAATACGTTTTAAGTTTGGATGACCTTTAAATTTAACTCCAAAGAAATCGTAAGTTTCTCTTTCCATCCAATTTGCTGCAGGCCATAAATCGGTTGCAGTAGCTACTTCAGGTTTATTGATATCAAAAAATGTTTTTAAACGAATGCGGTAATTTTTTGGCATGTTATGTAAATGATAAATCACACCTAAGTGTTTCTCATCTGCTGTCTGCATGCCGCATAAATCCGTTAAGAAATGAAAATTTAATTCTTCATCTTCCTTTAAGAATTTTAATACGTCGTGTATTCTATCTTTTTGAATAGTAAAAACTGGGTAATCGTAAAGTAACTCCGCAGATTCAATATCTCCGTGAAAGTGCTCCTTTAATTTATTATTAACGATTTCTAAAAGCTCCATAGTAATTTTTAAATTATTCTATTCCGTATGAGTTTAACATTTTCTTGTACTCTTCTGAATTTCTTCTTCTAAAAGATTCGTTTTGAGCCATCTCTTGTATTTTAAGAACACCTTCTAAAATTTGTTCAGGACGCGGAGGGCAGCCTGGTACATATACGTCAACTGGAATAATTTTATCAATGCCTTGTAAAACAGAATACGTATCAAAAATACCACCAGTGCTAGCGCAAGCGCCAACTGATAATACCCAACGTGGTTCTGCCATTTGCTCGTAAACCTGACGTAAAGTTGGTCCCATTTTTTTAGCAATCGTTCCCATCACCATTAGCATATCAGCTTGACGAGGAGAGAAACTTAAACGCTCTGAACCAAAACGTCCTAAATCGTAATGAGAAGCCATGGTTGCCATGAACTCAATACCGCAGCAAGATGTTGCGAATGGTAAAGGCCATAACGAATTTTTACGAGCCATCCCAACTACATCTTCTAATTTTGTTGCAAAAAAACCAGGACCTTCAAGCCCTTCAGGCATTTTAGCAATTTCTGGTTTTGTACGTTTTATAATTTCTTTTGCCATTTTTTTAAATTTTAGAGTTGAATTATTCTTCCCACTTCAATGCTTTTTTAGAAAGCATGTAGTAGAATCCAACTAATAACAATATGATGAATGTAAACACTTCGATAACGCCTGTCATTCCTAAATCTTTGAAATTTACTGCCCAAGGATACATAAAAATTACCTCTATGTCGAAAAGCACAAATAAAATAGCCACTAAGAAATACTTAATGGCAAATGGTAAACGAGCGTTCCCTTCTGATTCTACACCACACTCAAATGAGTCTAACTTTATTTTTGTTTTACGTTTAGGGCCTAACCAATGTGATGCAATCATCGTCGTTATTACAAATCCGAGTGCAACTAAAAACATTAAAACAATTGGCAAATAATCTAAAGGGGATGAAGCTGTATTCATAAATAACAATTTAATTATTGATTGTAAGGTTAACTATTTTTAGGGAAATCATCAAATATTCGGTCTATTTTTTTAAAGGTTTGATTGTTTAAAAATAGCATAAAAAAAGCCACTAAAAAATAGTGGCTTTTTTTGAAATGAAATCGTGTTTTTACTCTTTTACAAACTTATAGGTAGACGATGATTGATTAACATTAAATTTAATTTCATAAACGCCTGAAGCTAGGTCTGAAACAGATATAGATTCTTTATTATTTAGAGTAATTGTACCATTTTTTACAACTTGCCCTGTCATTGCATAAATGATATAACTTACTGATTTTGGCTCTTTTAGCAAACTATTAATATAAATTATATCTTTTGTAGGATTTGGGCTAAGTTGAACTGTATTAATATAAGTGGCATCTTCAACGCTAGTTAAAAGAACACTTACTGTTGATGAGCCTGCTGAGCAACCATACTGAGAAGATACAGTAACACTATAGGTTCCATCTTGAACTACTGCATAAGATTGCCCAGTTGCTCCATTTATTAAAGTTCCGTTTAAATACCATTGATTATTAGTTGCCGAACTAGACATTAATATATTTCCAACCTGAGAAATAGTTGGCGTAGCTGGAATACTACCTACAGATATGGTAGCTGTGGCAACCGCACTGCAAGCACCAGAAAATCCGGTAACTGTATATATGGTTGTTGAAGTAGGTGCTACAATTAAAACGGCAGCAGTTGAACCAGTTGACCAAGAATACGTTGTTGCTCCGCTTGCCACTAATGCTTTTGATTGAACCTGACAAACGGTATGAGAAGGCACGGCTACTGTAGGTGGCGTTGTAACATTAATTGTATTTGTATACAAAGCACTTGAGCCATTTCCGTTAGATGAAATAAGAGAAACTGTATATATTCCTGGTGAACTATATGTTACAGTTGGATTTTTTACAGATGATAATGCTGAAGAAGCTCCAGTTAAAGTCCAACTCCAAGCAGTTGGAACCCCAGAAGACTGATCGGTAAAAACAAAAGGAGTATTTACACAAGCTGAAGCAAATGATGTAGAGAAATTAGCCACAGGCAATGCAGAAGGATTGGTATATAAATCAGATTGCCAAACGCCTCTACCGTAAGTTCCCGCTCTTAGTTTATTAGTGGGATAAAAAATCTCGAAATCATTTACAATAACATTTGGCAAGCCAGTCATAAAAGGCGTCCACGAATTCATGCTTCCATCTTTATAATAAACGCCTACATCTGTCCCAACATAAATGGCATCATTAGAGTTGTTGGTATAAATCACACAGTTTACTGGTAAATTAGGTAAGCCACTTGAGATATTAGTCCAGGTTGCTCCGCCATCAGTAGTCGTAAAAACTTTATTAGTTGCTGAGTAACCTGAAAATGTAACAAACGCATTATTTGCATCAGTATTATCCACTGCTATTCTAGTAATTTGCGCCGAACCAGTAGGTAAACCGCTTGTAATGGTTGACCATGTAGTTCCTCCATTCGTTGTTTTATAAATAGCACCACTTGTAGCTGCATAAAGCACTAACGAATTTGAAGGTGCTGCTGCTAAATATAATATTTGTCCACTAGTAGAAATAGTTCCCATTTGTGTCCAGTTAGTGCCTTTATTTGTTGACTTAAACACCTGCTGGTATCCACAGTAATAGGTGTTTGCAACATGCGGCGATTGAATAATTGGCGCTATCCAGGCACCAGTTCCTGTAAGACCATTCGTGATTCCTGTCCAGCTATTTCCACCATTGTTAGAGATATTAAAATCTCCATATACATAACTTTCAACTAAGGTGTTATTATTTGTTCTATCAACAAAACAATCGGCTCCATCGCCACCATAAACTTCTTTCCAAACTGTCCCATTTAATAAATTAGTACCATTATCTTGATGGCCAGATAACACATAATTTGCTGTAGTTGTAGATTGCCCTATTCTATAGGATTGAGAAATGTCCATTTGACCGTTAATGGTTGTCCATGTAACTCCGCCATCCGTAGTTCGAGAGATTCCACCATCATGACCTAAATAACACGTTGTTCCACTAATATATTCAACCACATGTAAATCCGCATGCACATATGGAGCGCCGCCGCCATACCAATGTGTATTTAAAGTCCAAGTGGCGCCGCCGTCTAATGATTTCCAAGAGTTTACTCCTCCACATGTGATTTCATCTTTATTAGTTGTAGATACACCACAGGCAATGTCATACCAACCTTGTCCACCAGCATCAGAACCATCTGGATCCCAACCAAAAATATTTGGAGAGTTTGACATTAATGTAAAGTTTGAACCAGAATTAGTTGAACGATAAACTCCTCCAAATGAATTATCAGAAGCGCTTCTTAAAATATATACATAATTTGGATCTGCTGGTGTTACAGAAATAACTTGTCTTGCACCTGAGGTAGCCAGTCCTGAAGTGATTTGAACGAAAGAGGCAGAAGTATTACCTCCAGTTGTCGTTTTAAAAAATGTTGAACTCGTAACTGCATATACTGTACTAGTATCATTAGGACGATATTCCATGTCTTTAAAATTTCCACTTCTAATTAAAGTCCAATTTGTACCTGCATTATTTGTTCTATAAATACCTACAGAAGTTGCTGCAAATAAAATATTTGGATTTAAAGGATTAATCAATAAACGACCTATTCTTCGTTGCGAAGAAACGCCCCAAGTTAAACTAGTTGGATTCCAAGTAACTCCGCCATCTGTATATTTTAAAACACCAGTTGCATACGTGTCACCAGCGTCAATATCACCAGTAGCTAAATACATGATATTGGTATTTGTTGGATTGATTGCTAAATCAGAACAACCTAATACTTCTAAAGAGTTTGTATTGGTATTCCAAGTTGCGCCTGCATCTGTTGATTTCCACATTCCACCTGCGCCAGTTCCAACAAAAATAGTGTTTACATTTCCTGGCAAAAATCGAATAAAAGTTAATCGACCTGCATCACCGCCAATGGGTGAACCAAAAGGTCCCATAGCCGTCCAGTTACCTGTTGTAGAAGTTGCATTTGGTGAATGTATTTTTTGAGCAGCTACAGGGTTTTGAGCTAAGTAGGCTTTAAACTCTTCTAAAGCTTTTGCTCTTGAACCTAATTTTAAATCTCCAGAAGGATATACGCGAGGTTCGGTAAACCATTCCCAACGTCTGAATGCTTTATAACCTTTACCTCTTTCGTAAGTTTTATTTTGCCAATAATTATTAAACTCTTGTTGAATTGAATAAAAATTTTGAGTTGGATCTTCCTTTTTATCAACCCAAACCTGAGCTGAAATATTAAATTGAATAAGTAAAAAGAAAATGGATGTGAGTTTGATAGTTAGTTTCATTTGCTGTAGTTTGAGTTTGCAATAGCACTAAACTAAATCAATAAAATTTAATTTCCAACGAAAAGCCAATAAAATTAACCCTTTTATAGTAGTCTTAAGCGTAAATAATTTGTAGAAAAACTGTAACAAAAGTTTTGTTTAACAATAAAGCCGCTCAAATTAAGCGGCTTTATTCAATTTATTTCTTTTTGGCTGGTAATTGTTGACGTTGCTTTGCCATCTCTTCTAATTTAGCTTGAAAGCCAGATTTTTTTTCTGGTTTCTTCATATTAGCTAAAAGTTCTTCTCTGATTTTTCCATCATCGATCATTTTTTTCATTAACCAAGTTTGTAAAAAAGTAATAATGTTAGCTAAGAAATAATACCAACTTAAACCAGCAGCGTAACTATTCATTACTGCTAAGAAAATTACTGGCATTAAATACATCATGTATTTCATACCTGGCATTTGTGTTTGTTGTGGCTGCAACATAGCCTGATTCATCCAGGTGTAAATGATTGTAGAGCCAAACATTAAAATTGCAAATAAACTCACGTGATCGCCATAAAACGGAACCTCAAATCCAAAATTGTAAACCGAATCATAAGTAGACAAATCATCTGCCCATAAAAATCCTTTTTGTCTTAATTCAATTGCTGCTGGGAAAAATCCAAATAAGGCAATTAAAATAGGGAACTGCAATAACATTGGTAAACAACCCGACAATGGATTTGCACCTGCTCTACGATACAGTGCCATTGTTTCTTGTTGTTTTTTCATTGGATCATCGTTCTTTTCAAACTTGGCATTAATTTCATCAATTTCAGGTTTTAAAACACGCATTTTACTGCTACTCATATACGTTTTATACGCAATTGGGAAAAGCAATGTTTTTAAAATTAAAGTCAAGATTAAAATAATAATACCACTGTTTAACCCAGATAACAAACTAAACAAAGGAATAATCATCCATTTGTTAATGTAACTAAACACGCTCCATCCTAAAGGAATTATTTCTTCCAAATCAATGTCATAAGCTTTTAACCCAGTGTATTGTGTAGGGCCAAAATAATACGACATTCCAAATTTTTCGGAAGACGAATGCTTAAACGGAATACTTAATTCAGAAGTAATTGTTTTTACGTATTTTGAATTTGGATTTTCAGATGTCTTAACAAAACTACCTTCTTTTAAAAATTCGGCATCTGCAATTAATGTTGAATTAAAAAAATGTTGTTTAAAGGACACCCATTTAATATTGTCTTCATTTAGAAGTTTCTCTTCGCTTTTACGAGCATTGATGTAATCAACACCTTCTTTTATTTGATTCCAATAAGCCGTAGCAGACTCTCTTTCTTTTACAATATGTTTTTCTTGAGATGGTAATGCTTGGCTCCAATGCAAGGTTACTTTATTGCTTTTACTTGAAATAATATTTTGCATCCCTACAAAATTTACATCAAAATCAAGCATATAATCATTGCCTTTTAACGCATAGATATATTCAATGTAGCTTTCAGGTTTTGATGTTTCTAATTTTAAGATGATTGATTTTGTTCCATCTCCACTTACTACTTCAGAAACAGAAGATGGTTTGAAGTAAAAACTATCTGTTGTAAAGCGCATGTTTGTTGCATAAGCATCAAATGGCAAATATTGTGATGTAGAATCTTTGTCAAATAAAATTAAAGGGGCTTTTTGTCCATAACGGTTAAAGTTTTTTAATTCAACTTTTTGAACGTTTCCGCCTTTTGTAGAAATATAAATTTTTACATTTTCATTTTCAAGAGTTACTACTTCGGCTTTACCTGTTGTTGCTACTGAAAAATCTCTGTATAAACTACTTGCAATAACTTGTTTAGCTGAGTCCGACAACTCCGCCATTGGCTTTAATGTATCTGCTGCTAATTTTTTAGCTGCTATCTTTGCTTCTTCAGCAACTTGCGCTGCTTTAGTAGCTAATTCTACCGAATCTTTAATTTGATTATTACGTGCAATTTGTTCTTTGCTTGGTCCGGTTAACGATAGCCATGTAATTAAAATGACTGCGATTAAACCTAAACCAATAAGCGATTTTTTATCCATGATGGGAATTAATTTTAGGCTGCAAATATAACTGTTTTTCTTAACGAGGATTCGTCAAAAAATGATAAATAAGGTGAGTGATTTGTGGCAGTCGGTTAAATGTACTTTCTTATTTCAGAAGCAATTTGTTCGAATTCCTCTTTCGACAATTTAAGCTTTTCGTTCGCAAAATTTACATCGTTCATTGTATTCATGGGAATTAAGTGAACATGCGCATGAGGAACTTCTAATCCAAACACACCAACAGATATACGATTACAGGGTACTGCTTGTTTAATAGCAACAGCCACTTGTTTCGAAAAATTCATTAATCCAGAGTAAATTTCCTGATCTAAGTCGAAAATATAATCGACTTCCTTTTTAGGAACAACTAAAGTATGTCCTTTTTTAAGGGGAAAAACATCTAAAAATGCAATAAAATCATCATTTTCAGCAATTTTATAGCAAGGTATGTCTCCAGCTATAATTTTAGAAAATATACTTGCCATTCTTAAATAGTGATTTCAATAATTTCAAAAGGAATAACTCCAGCGGGAACTGTTACATCTACCTTATCACCAACACCTTTTCCCACCAAAGCTTTACCAATTGGTGAGTCAATCGATATTTTGGCAGCTTTTAAGTCCGCTTCATTTTCGGCAACAAGGGTGTATTTCATTTCCATGTTGTTTTTCAAATTTTTGATTTTAACTGTTGTTAAAATACTCACCTTCGTTATGTCTAATTTAGAGGTGTCAACAATGCGAGCATTTGCAACAATCTCCTCCATTTTAGCAATTTTTATTTCTAACAAACCTTGGTCACTTTTAGCTGCATCATATTCTGCATTTTCTGAAAGATCGCCTTTATCTCTTGCGTCAGCAATTGCTTTAATTATTAGTTTACGTTCTACAGTTCTTAACTGATGTAATTCGTCTTTTAATTTCTGTAACCCTTCTTCTGTGTAATAAGCAATTGTTGCCATTTTTATGTATGTTTTTAAAATAAAAGAATCCCGAATAAAATTCGGGACTCTAAATGTATGTAATAAAAAACTTAAAAAGCTTTATAAGTTAATTCTAACTCCAAAAGAGTGAACTCCACCAAATGGGTTAGTAAAACGGTAAGAATAATCTACGCCAACTGTTGATTTTTTCTCTCCGAAAGGAATCTCTACAGTTGCTCCACAAGATGGTCCTGTAAACGCAGTCGTACGATTTGCATCTCCTTGAAAAATACCTTTTTCAGTTGCCATACCTGCACGAACCATTACCATATCTTTCCAACCATATTCTAAACCAACTAAGTAATTATCCTTAGTAAAAGAGTTAGAAGTATAGTTTGCAGCAATTGTAACACGGTGAGTTTTCATTCTACCTGCAGTATCTTTTAATAAATAGATGTCGTAAGCTCCAGAGATGTTTAATAAAGCTGGCAACTCAAATGCTGCTGATTTATTTGCACCTGTTAATTGGTAGTCAAGACCATAAGCATTAGTAACTGTTTTTTGAGAAGACAAACCATCACCTTTGTATTGCATTTTTGGACCAACATTTTTCAATGCAACTCCTAAATGGATATTATCATACTTTCCAGTGTGGTATTGAATTCCCGCATCAACAGAAACGCCTTGAGCTTTCACGTTATCAATACCTTCAGAAATTACTCTTACAGTAATTCCACCATAGATATTATCAGAAAATCCTTTAGCATAAGATAGAGCAATGTTAGTGAAACGAGGAGAAAAAGTTCCTAAACCACCTTCTGGTTGATCTTCGGTAGTTCTCTCAATTTTACCAGCATTAATTGACATGATTCCTAATCCAATAGCGCCAGTTTCGCCAA
>SYEI01000141.1 GCA_005800865.1 Bacteroidota bacterium
ATCACTCAATTACCTACAGGATATTATAATTTGGTGATTGAAGTAAAAGATTCTTTAAACAAAGTTCAATCACAAAAAAAATGGTTTTTCCAACGTCAAAGTGATGCTGCTCCAATTATAGAGAGCGTAACTGGAAATATAAAAACCATTGAAGAATTTTTTAATAATTTTCAAAGCACTGATTCTTTAAAACAATTTGTAGAGTGCTTGTGGCCTATATCATCCGTAAAAGAAAGAGAGTGGCAGCAAACTCAAGTGGCTCGAAAAGATCCAAGCATTATGCGCAGTTATTTAGTGGGTTATTGGAAACAACAATCAGGTGATACAATTGATCCTCTTAAAATTTGGATTAGCTATTACAAAGAAGTTTTAGAAGCTAACGCCCTACTAAAATGTGGAAAACAAAAAGGATATTACACAGATAGAGGACGAGTGTATTTGCAATACGGAAAGCCTGACCAACGCACTCAAATTACCAGCGAGCCAAATACCTATCCTTATGAAATTTGGCAATACAATAGAATTTATGATAAGGCAACGAAACGGTTTTTCTCGAACAAAAAATTCATCTTTGCTAATTTTGCCATTGCCGACGATTGTTATAAACTCATTCACAGCGAAGTAAGAGGTGAAATATTTGACGAACGTTGGAGATTTAAATTAGTAAATAGAATGCAGCAATCTGGTAACGTTGATGATACAGCACCTACCAAGACTTACGGCAGTAATATTGACGATAACTTTAATAATCCTCGCTAATTTATGTTGAGTAGCAAGGTAGCGGTTGTTATTTTAAATTGGAATGGTAAATCTTTTTTAGAAAAGTTTCTGCCAATCGTTATCAAGTATTCTTCAAGCGCTCAAATTATAGTTGCAGATAATCAATCGTCGGATGATAGTGTTTCTTTTTTAAAACAGCATTTCCCTGAAGTAAGAATTATTATTAACCCAAGTAATGATGGATTTTCTACTGGCTATAATTTAGCCTTAAAACAAGTGGAGGCGGAGTATTATGTGTTACTAAATTCGGACGTTGAGGTTACCGAAAAGTGGATTGAACCCATTATGGATTTAATGGATTCAAATAAACAAATAGCAGCTTGCCAACCAAAAATTTTGGATTATAATCATAAAACAACGTTTGAATACGCTGGCGCTGCAGGAGGTTTTATGGATAAATATGGTTATCCATTTTGCAGAGGAAGAATTTTTAATTCCTTAGAAGAAGATAAAGGACAGTACAATAATTCCACAGAGGTATTTTGGGCAACGGGTGCTTGTATGTTTGTGAGAGCCGAAGCTTTTTGGAAAGTGGGTGGTTTTGATGATGATTATTTTGCACACATGGAAGAAATTGATGTATGCTGGCGAATGAAAAATATTGGTTATCAAATTTATGTAGAACCAAAATCATTGGTATACCATGTGGGTGGAGGTACTTTAAATAAATTAAGTCCGCGTAAAACATATTTAAATTTCCGAAACAATTTAATTACGCTTACTAAAAATGCGTCGCCACGTTTTTTATTTTTCAAAATCATTTACCGAATGATTTTAGATGGAGTAGCTGCTTTTAAGTTTTTAGCTGAAGGTCACGGCTCTCATTTTATCGCTGTTATAAAAGCACATTTTTCGTTTTATGCTTGTTTGCCTTCTACTTTAAAGAAAAGAGATGAGATGCGATTAATGGGTGGATTTAAAGATGCGACGACAGGTGTGTATACCGAAAATATTGTGTTTGCTCATTTTGTAAAAGGAGTAAAAAACTATAGTGAATTATAGGTAGTCAAGAAGAAAAAAATAAACCACATAGACACATAGTTCTATTATTGTAATAGGTGGAGATAGAAAACTAGTTTTTAAACATAGTATATTGTGAAATAAGCAAAGCTTCTCTATCCCATACTCAGTTAAACAATATTCTATGTTTCTATGTGGTTAAAAAATAAAAATTAAAGTCGAGCTTAGTTGAGCATATTACTTCAAGCCCCAATTAGAATGCTTCCCCTTTTGAGGATCAAACTCCATGTTGTTTTTTTTGCAAATTAAATTTGCTACATCGCGTGCTTGAATTAAAGAGATAGGAATGCCGCCACCAGCTCTCCCCCAATGGCTTGCATAATAATAATTTTTTAAATTGGGCAATGTAAATTTTACAGGCGATGACGATGTCATATCTTTTCCTGGTAACCAGCCTTGTGCACTACCTTGCCAATTGTTAGTATAACGCAATACTGTGGCAGGCGTAGCAAAATCAATCACTTCAATCTCATCTTTAATACCTGGAAATTTCACATTCAATAATTCAACTAAAGCATCGGTGAATTTCTTTTTTTCGGCGCGGTATTTTGGTCTGTCTTTTTTACGTAAGTCAATCCAGAATTGTCCGTTGGTTGTATAAAAACTACAAGCCATCACGGTTTTGCCTTCGGGAGCAAGAGTAGGGTCGTAGTTATAAAAATGTGCTTCTAAACGATCCCACGATTTACCGCAAGGCGATACGAGTTTTACTTCGGTAGGAAAACGCGAAAAATGAGGATAGTCTTTATATGATTTTTTTAATCCGAAAGACACTAACAGAATTGCATAGTAAACATCTAATATTTTTCCGTCGCGCAATTTTAAAATCGTATCATCCACATATTTCCCGTCTAAATATTCAAAAACCGATTTGTACCAATCGGCAGTTGATAATACCATATCACTTTTGTGAATCACATCATTACGAACTAACAAGCCTTTTGCCTCATTATTTTCTACTAATATTTTTTTGACAGGCGTATTGTAATGTATTTTTCCGCCCATGGCAATATAATTATCTGCTATGCGTTGCGCCCAACTTAGCGAGCCACCAATAGGGTAACCAGCGCATTGCTTATCAAAAAATGCCATCGGAAAATTAAGCACCATCATTTTTACTTCTTCGCCATCAAATAATAATTCAAAGCTTTCTTTTAAAAATGGACTCTTAAATTTTTTAGCGATATCAAAATTGCTAATCTTTTTTTGTTTGGTAACGTACACTAAAAACTTTAAGTACTTAGCCATTTTTATGCTTCTGATGATAGAAGGAATTAATGGTAACTTATACATCACTGGAGGCAATTCGAACTGCTGCAAGTTTCTAATGTCTTGTATGACTTCGTGGATTACTTTGCTGTCTTCAGGAGATAAGTCGAGCATATAATCTCTGAGCCTATCTAAATTGGTATAAAGTTTAAAGGTTTTGTTGCCGTATTTATCAGCGTTGTTTTTTAAATCAATATGCAAACGAATATCATGATTATGAAAAGGCACTTTTTTCATATCAATTAATTCCGACCACATTTTGTTAAAACCACTGCCTTCGTTAGAGCCTAAAATCCAGTGGATAGAACCATCAATGGTGTATTCTCCATTTTGCCAACTAGTGCATAAACCACCAGGAATAGAATGTTTTTCGAAAATTTGAGTTTCAAAACCATTCATTTGCAAATAACATCCAGCTGATAAGCCCGAAATACCTGCTCCTATAATATTGATGGTTGGTTTTTGTTGCACTCTCAAATATATTAAAAAGATTGAGATTTTGATGCAATAAAAAAGGAGCTAAATCTTTAGCTCCTTTTACAAATAATTAATTTACAATCTATAAATCATCAATATTTACTTTAGCACCTGCTTGTTTATCTTTATGTTTTTTGATTTGTGATTTTAAGGCTTCGCAAGCTAAATCAATCGATTCTTCGAAAGAAGCCGATTGTTTTTTTGAAAACAATTCTTGACCTTTTGCTAAAATTTTTATTTCGGCTACTTTATTTTCGCTGTTAGATGATTTATCTAAACGCATAATCACTTCGCCATTTATTAAACCATCATGAAAGGTTTTTAGTTTGTTCATTTTTTCGTGAGCAAATTCAATTAACTTTTTGTCTGCATCAAAGTGCACTGATTGGATGTTTGTTGTCATAATAAATCCTCCTGTTTTTGTGTTTTTAGTTTATACTCTGTTAATTGTAATATTTTAATCACCTCGTGGGTGAGCTTGTTTGTATGATTTTTTGAGTTTATCTATCGTGTTATGTGTGTAAACTTGAGTTGCACTTAAATTAGCATGCCCCAACAAATCTTTCACGGCATTAATATCAGCACCATTATTTAAAAGGTGTGTTGCAAAGGTATGTCGTAAAACGTGTGGGCTTTTCTTTTGTATAGTGGTAATTTGAGAAAGGTATTTCTTCACCAATTTGTAAGCAGCTTGTTCGCTTAGTGTAATATCTTTCTCGCTAACCAACAACATAGGATTTGATAAGTTTAGTTCCTTTTTTACTTGTAAATAGGTTTCAAGGTTACGTTTTAAGGCTAAAGAAATTGGAATCATGCGTTCTTTATTTCGTTTACCCAATACTTTAATGGTAGAGTTAAATAAATCTACATCCAATTCCTTTAAATGTGTCAATTCTGAACGTCTAATACCTGTTTGGTACAAAAGGTCCAATATTAATTTATCTCGCTGTCCGGCAAAGCCTTCGTCAAAATTTACTTCAGTAAATAAATCTTCCATTTGGTGTTCATCCACAAAAGAGGGGAGGCGTTTCGGTGTTTTTGGACCCGAAATTTTGGACATGGGATTTACCTCAATAATTTGCTGACGCTGCAAGAATTTAAAGAAGGATTTAAGTGCCGATAATTTGCGATTGATACTTCGGGCGGCTATTTTGTGTTTAATGAGTTCTGAAACCCATGCTCGAATTTGTTGGTAGTTGATTTCTTCGGAGCTTATATCCTCATTTTGAGGGTTGATAAAGCCTATAAATTGAGCAATATCGTTTTTGTAAGAAGTAACCGTGTGAGTGGAGTACTTTTTTTCGTACGTTAAGTAGTCAAAAAATAGATGTAGTTGCTTATCAAACATAAAAAACCTAAGCTTATAACGAATTTAGCTTTAAAATTCGCAATAACCTTAGGTTAAATATATAATTTTTGTGAAAAGTGCCTATTCAGCAGCTAAACCCAATTGCATTTTTTGCTTGTAAACAGCTTTAATGCGAGTTTGTCTATTTGTGATAGATGGTTTTTCGAAATTTTTACGAGTACGTAATTGTTTTACAACACCTGTTTTTTCGAATTTCTTTTTGAACTTTTTTAAAGCTTTTTCGATGCTTTCACCTTCTTTTACTGCTACTATTAACATTATATGAGTTTATTAATTTTTAATTTGGGTTGCAAATATATAGACTAATTAGCCAAAAACCAAAAATTATTAGCAATTAATTGTTTATTTTAGCGTTACAATCCTTATGAAGATGAAAATTATTACAATTTGTGCCATATCAGCTCTGTTTTTTTGCTTTTCTTGTAAAAAAGAAAGAACCTGTGAATGTTCAAGCTCAAACGGCACCTATACAGCTGGAACACTTGAATCAACAAAAAGTTATGCTAAAAAGCATTGCAAGGCGCTTTCGGCGGGCGAAACTACATGTAAATTGAAAGAGTAAGTTATTTAAACCAGCCGCTATACATTAAATAATTATTGGCAATGCGATTAATTTCGCCATTAATTAAT
>SYEI01000142.1 GCA_005800865.1 Bacteroidota bacterium
AGAGGGTTTTTGAGCGAAATAAGGCAAATTTTGCAGTCGATGTGTTCAACATCGACGAAAAATTTAACGAAATTGCAGCCAAAAAAAGGCATAACAAAATAAATAGATAAAATTTAAACAGACTCTACGGTTTCTTTGGGTTTTCGTCCTGCCAAATAAACTCCGCTAATAATTAAAATTCCCGAAACAACTTTTAAAGGCGTTAATTCGTCTTTACCTAACCAAATGGCAATAATTGTTGCTAGAAAAGGTTGTAAATATATATACATGCTTACTACCGACGAGCTTAAAGCCTTTAACGCGTATGTGTTTAATAAATAAGCTAAAAAGGTTGTAGCTACTACTACAAATGCCATCGCAAATAATGTTTTTGAGGATAAAGAATTCCAATCAACACTCAATAAATCTGGCATACCAAATGGACAGATATAAATAAAGCCAAATAAAAATATCCATTTCATTACGGTAACGGTTTGGTATTTTTGCATATAGGGTTTGGCCATTACTACAAAAACAGCCCAAGATAGAGAGTTTACTAATGTCATTAAATCGCCTGCAGCAGTTTCGCTGCCAATTGCAAATGACCCTTGTGCTTTAAATAATAACAAAGTTACGGCTCCAATAACCCCAAAACCTAAACCAGTTAATTTTAATGCTGTGAGCCGTTCTTTAAACACAATAATTGTAAACAACATCACAGCAATAGGATTGCTCACCATAATAATAGCAGAGTTAATAGGTTTGGTTAAACTCAAACCATAAATAAAAAAGGCTTGGTTAACAGCAACTCCAAACAAAGCTAAAAGCATCATTTTTTTTAAATCTCCTTTTTCTAACGATTCTTTTTTAGAAAAGAAAGACAATGCCCAAAATAAAATTAGAGCGCCGCTAATTCGCAACATTACTAAACCCAAAGGTTTGATATAAGTAGGCATTAAATCTTTAGCAATGGAATAATTCAAGGCATAAATTACCTGAGCGGCAAATAAAGAAAGGTGGGCTTTTAAAGAAGAATTCATTTTCGATGACAAATATGCGGTATATTTTCCGAAATTTACGCATGCTTTTTACAGACCAGTTAAATAATACGATTGAATTAAAATCATTTCCAAAACGGGTTATATCTTTAGTGCCTTCTCAATCGGAGCTGCTTTGGGATTTAGGTTTAAGAGAAGAGTTGATAGGTATTACTAAATTTTGTATTCATCCAACAGAAATGTTTTTAAATATTGATAGAGTAGGTGGAACCAAAACCTTAAATATCGAAAAAATTAGAGCTTTAAAACCAGATTTAATTATTGGAAATAAAGAAGAAAATGAGCAATCACAAATTTTAGAATTGCAAAAAGAGTTTACCGTTTGGATGAGTGATATATATACTTTGGAAGATTCTTTAAGTATGATTGAAAAAGTGGGTGCATTAGTAAATAAAGTAGAGGCAGCTAATGTGATTAAAAATAACATTCAACCTTCTTTTTTGAATTTGAGACAACTGAACAAAAATGGTTTGTATTTTATTTGGAGAGAACCTTTTATGGCGGCAGGTAAGGCAACATTTATTGGAGATATACTTAAACGAATTGGATTTGAAAATAAACTAAGTCATGAGCAGGCTCGCTATCCTGAATTAAATTTAGACGAGATAAAATTGCTTAATCCTGAATTGATATTTTTGTCATCCGAGCCTTATCCTTTTAAAGCTAATCATATTAAAGAACTGCAAGATATTTTACCTCATTCAAAGATAGTTTTGGTAGATGGAGAATTATTCTCCTGGTATGGAAGTCGTTTGCAAAAAAGCGTAGCGTATTTTAATGAACTAATTAAAATCTTATAATAACAAAAAACTCCACCAAAATTAATGAGCGGAGTTTTAAATGCATATTTGATTTATTACTTGTAAGTAGGTCTGTTGATACTTGCACCTAATGCTTTTCCGTAACCTGGACTTGTATTAAATTTCAAACTAAATTCTAATCCACCTTTTGCTTTTGATGCGCCTGTTAATTGAGAGGTGTTTAAATCATAACTTACACAAAAAGCATATTTATCATATTGAAATTGTAAGGCAGGTATAATAGCATCACCCACACGATAATAAGCTCCTAAAGCAATTGAACTTGCTTTTTTAATGCCTGTATAAACAGATTGATCTTGGATAATGTATTTAAATAAACAACCTATATTTATTTCTTGTGATGGTCCTTGGCGCATATATAAAGCGCTTGGAACAATGGCAATTCCTGCATTTTGAATACCAATATCAAAATTTCCATGCACTGCATATTTCACAAATTGTCTATCGCCACTAAGTGCATAAGAATATTTTGGCATATTATAATGAAATACAGATGCACCAATATCAAATTTAGTACCGTCGTTAGCACTAATGTAGCGCTCACTTTTAGCATAATGATATACAATACCTGCTACTAAATCACCTTGTATAAATGAATTTGTTGGTGTTTTTTCTCCAGATGCAATAGCTGCATCATAAGTGGAACCATTATACTGGCTTTCCCATTGTAATTTAGATGGATCAATAGTTCTGTAATTTATACCGCCACCAATTCCAGCCGAAAACTTACCATGAGCACTCGTTTTAACTACCGCATTAAATCCTAAATTCACTAGTATAGCACCTAAACCGGCATCCCCAGCTTTGTCTTTATAGATACTTAGCGCTAATCCTGTATAGGCTTTTTTTAGTTTTAAATGTTTAATTGTTTTCTCAATACTTATACCATAAGTTTGAAAAGGACTAGTAACACTTGCCCATTGATTTCTATAATTTGCAATGATTCTAGTATCAAAAGCAGTACAACTCATAGCAGGATTTAATAAAACCGGAGTTTCGTTAAATTGCGAAAAGTGTATGTCTTGCGCCTTTGTTAGCAGAGGTAATAAGATGATACTTGTAAGGATTATTTTTTTCATTTTCATAGTTCTAAAATTTTATATATCGTATTCTGATTATCTAATAAGTGTAATATTGCCTTTCATTTTAAAGGATTGTCCATCAATGGATACACCATCCGCTTTGTAAACAAACACACCGGAGTCCATTTTTTTACCTCTAAATGTTCCGTCCCAACTGTTTTCTAAGGTCGA
>SYEI01000143.1 GCA_005800865.1 Bacteroidota bacterium
AAATTGGGGTAATAAATGAAATGCTCTTTCTATTGGGCCAGCTACTAATTGAGGAAAAAAACTGATAAATGCTGCAAATGAAATTAAATCCTTGGTAGGCTTCATTTTATTTCGATAGATATCAGTGGTGTAGCTCAAAGATTGAAATGTGTAAAAGCTAATACCAACCGGTAAAATTATTTTTAAAGTTACCGGTGAAATTTGGTATCCTATAGACTGAAAGGCAATAATGAAATTGTCTATAAAAAAATTAAAGTATTTGAAGAAGCCAAGTAATCCTATATTAACAATACAGCTGGAAATAAATAACCATTTTCTTTTTAGTGGAGCTGTTGTTTTTTCTAACTGTATTCCTATTGTGAAATCAAATAAAGTACTGAATGCAATTAAAAATAAAAAGCGCCAATCCCACCAGCCATAAAATACATAGCCGACAACTAATAAAAATATATTTTGAAGTTTAATTGATTTATTAAAAATAAACCAATACAACAAAAATACGATTGGTAAGAAAAAAGCAAATTCAAATGAATTAAAAAGCATCCTACATTATTTTTGTTTACAAACATAACAGGCATTCCAGCTCTGTTCAGTAAGCGTTTTTTTAGTAAGCCATTCTTCAGCATGCATAATCTCTAAGCCATGATTGTGAGCAATGCTGTTTAATTCATCCATAAATAAATAACGCATGCTATGAATTTCATGCAGTTTTTCGATACTATTAGTGTGTTTGTTTAATATACTAATATCAAAATTGACATCTACACAATTTTTTTCTGGGAACAATCCAGGAGTTGCAATTCTTGTAATTTGAATTTTTTCATTTTCAAATTCTTTAGTTCTTTTTACTGGTTTATCGTGAATTACACCAGGACCATGCCAACAATCAAAAATAAAAATACCATTTGGTTTTAAATGTTTTGCAACTGTATTAAAGGCTTGATGTAAATCTTCATTTGTTGTCATGTAGCTTATTACATGAAATAACGAAATAATGGTATCGAATTTTTGTGAGCTTTCATAATTTCTGATATCTCCTTCTAAAAAAGCTAATCGTTCTGATACGGCAACGGATGATTTGCTTTGTCTATCCAAAGCCATTTCTAACATAGTTTGGCTTAAATCAATTCCTTCTACCTTGTATCCATTTTCAGCTAATATACTGGCATGCATACCAGTTCCGCAACCTAATTCTAGTATATGATTCGTGTTTTTATTATACTGATCAATTAATGAAATAATATAATTAGTTTCGGTTGTATAGTCTTTATCTTTATACAAAAGGTCGTAATACTGACTATATGTTTCAAATACTTTTTTATCCATTAGTTTAAAACTTCTTTTAATATGGTTGCTACTTCATGTATTTGCGCATCTGTTAATGCCAAGCCACTTGGTAAATAAAATCCATAGTTGTACATTTTTTCTGCGTTAGGATACGATTCGTTATGATATAAGCCGATCTTTTTTAAAATCGGTTGTAAATGCATAGGGTAAAAAAATGGTCTGGTTCCAATACCTTTTTCGCCTAATTGCTTCATGATAACGTGGGCAGGTTTGTGTTTAGATAGGATTCCAAATACCCAATAAATATTATCGGCATAGTCTGTTTTAACAACTGGTAAAGAAATACCATTCACATCTTTCAGCAACTCAGTATATAACTTCCCGATTTCACGTTTACGTTTAATACTATCGTCCCAGCGTTCCAACTGCGCTACACCAACTGCTGCCTGAAGATTAGTCATTCGCATATTCCATCCTAATTCTTCATGTACAAAGCGCTTGTGTGCTGTAAAACATAAGTTTCTTAATGATCGTAAACGTTCTGCAACCTGTTCATTATCTGTTAACACCATGCCACCTTCACCTGTTGTAATTAATTTATTGGGATAAAAACTAAATACACTCACGTCTCCAAAGCTTCCGCAAGGTTTACCATAATAAGTTTGTCCGTGAGCTTCAGCAGCATCTTCAATTATTTTTAAGTTATGTTTTTTTGCAATGGCTAATAAAGGATTCATATCTACAGGAAGACCATATATATGAACAACCATGATAGCTTTTGTTTTAGAAGTAATTTTCGCCTCAATCTCCTGTACATTCATATTCCAGGTTTCAATATCAGAATCTACTAACACAGGTGTAGCTCCTGCTTTAATAATAGCGGATGCACAGGAAATAATGGTAAATGCAGGCATGATCACTTCATCCCCTTCTTTAATATCCAATGCTTCAATAGCAATTTCAAGTGCTGCGGTTCCATTACAAACAGCTACGGCATATTTTTTCTGACTTTTTTTCGCAAATTCTTCTTCAAATTTTTTAATAAACGGTCCTTCCGAACTAATCCAGCCTGTATCAATACACTCGTTTAAATACTTCTTTTCGTTACCATTTAATAATGGTTCATTAACAGGAATCATGTTTAATAGTTTAATTTATAATAAAATCCTTTGTGGTAAATTCTTATCCCTTCAATTTGATTATCCCCATCTTCACTCATAAATTCTGATATTAAGGTATATTTTTTTGACATATGTTTTTTGAAATTATCTTCATTAAATAACCAAACGGGAAAACTAGCGTCATAAAATAAT
>SYEI01000144.1 GCA_005800865.1 Bacteroidota bacterium
GATGATGGTTATGTATTAAAGAATATCAATCTAACTATTCCAAAAGGAAAAACCATTGCTTTAGTGGGACAAAGCGGAAGTGGTAAAACCACTTTAGCCGATATGATTCCGCGCTTTTATGACACGGATTTAGGCGAAATTAAAATTGATGGTATTTCTTTAAAAGATTTAGAAATAGAAAGCTTAAGAAAACAAATTGGCGTAGTGACTCAAGAAAGTATTTTATTTAATGATACGATTGAAAACAATATTGCGTTTGGATTAGATAACATTGATAAAAATAAAATTATTGAAGCCGCTAAAGTCGCCAACGCCCATGAGTTTATTTTACAACAACCTGATGGTTACCAAACTAATATTGGCGACCGTGGTGGTAAATTAAGTGGAGGTCAACGCCAACGTATTAGTATTGCAAGAGCTATTTTAAAAAACCCTCCTATCTTAATTTTAGATGAAGCCACGAGTGCTTTAGATACTGAAAGCGAACGTTTGGTGCAAGATGCTTTAAATAACTTAATGAAAAACAGAACGAGTATTGTCATCGCTCACCGCTTGAGTACTATTATTAATGCTGATGAAATAGTTGTGATTAACAAAGGGGAACTAGCCGAAAAAGGTTCTCATAAAGAGTTACTTGAAAAAGACGGCATTTACAAAAAGCTGTTTGATATGCAGAATTTTAAGTAGTTGATATATGATGAAACGAATTACTATCTTCTTATTTCTCATTTCATTAGGCTTTAATATCTTTTTTTTGATACGGAAAATAAACCGAATTCAAATAGAAAAAGAAAATTACAAACTACGTTATTACAAAGACATTAACTATCAGGATGGCTACGATTATTTTGTAAATGAACTAGAAAAAAAATATCCAGAAACCATGATAGGCAATAAACATTATATTATTTTTCAATGGGATTCTTTAGCATATGACATTTTTCATAAGGATCAAATGAGAGTTTTAGACTCCATAGCTGATGACCATGGTAAACACAACCTTGAATATGTATTTGTAACCGAAATGGAAGAAACAGCTTCTAAAAGTTTTTTAAAAAGATATGGCGATGATTTTAAACATGTGAAAATGTTATATGGTATGGACGATTATATTTCAGGACTATATAGTAACAAGGATATTAAAATCCCGAAGCGCAAACATTTTTTTTCAAAGAATTGCACGCCCGAAACAAAGGAAAAAATGATAAAAATGAATTCTAACTTAAAACGCAAACCTTTTTATGTAATTATGAATTCTAAAGGAAAGGTACTGTATAACAATGAAAAAATATGGCCAATTTTAAAAGACAGTTTGTTTTTAAATAAACTCAAAACATTAACGCCAAATAAAAGTATTGAAATTTTAAACTAATGAAATGGTTCATTTATATAGCTTTATTTATCTCTGTTGGAGCGAATAGTTATTTTATCTATGATGAAATTCAGGTAAAACAAAACGAAGAATTTGGAAGATTGATGAATAGAGCCATGGGTGGTGAATTAAGTAAAACAACATGGAAACAAGGTTTAAAATTATTTACCGAGAAATTAAAAATCAATAACAAAGCGCTACTCAATAAAAAATACTTTTATATTAATATATGGACAAGTTGGTGCGCTCCGTGTATAAAGGAAATGCCATGGTTGGACTCAATAGCTGGCAAATTAAAAAAAGATGTGGCATATGTATTTGTATCCGACCTAACAGATAAAGCAGCAGAAAACTGTATTAAAAACAAAAAATATGATTTGAAAAATTTTGTGTTTATAAATGATATGAACGATTTTATTTCATCTATTTGTAACGAACAAAAACTAAAAAGCAGATCTTATCCTATGGTGTTAATTTTGGACAATAAAGGCAAACTCCTACACTACTCTATTGGTGCTTATGAAAATATCAAAGAAGCTGCTGAATTTGAAGAAATGATTAATAAATTGGAATGATATTATAATAAAAAAGCCTCCTGTTTCCAGAAGGCTTTTCAATTTCATTTATGTTTACTTATTCAAAGTATTCTTTCATTCTATCAAAGAAACCTTTCTCTTTTCGGTTAGGATTAGGTGCAAAGTTTTTGGAAGCTCGTAAAGTTTCTAAGGCTTTTTTCTCTTCAGCAGATAATGCTTGAGGAGTCCATACATTAATGTTTACTAATAAATCGCCAGTCCCATAAGAGTTTACATCTGGTAAGCCTTTGCCTTTTAAACGTAGTACTTTTCCGCTTTGTGTGCCTGGCTCAATTTTAATTTTCACTTTTGCATCCACAGTAGGAATTTCAATACTTGTTCCTAGAGCAGCGTCAGCAAAGTTCACATAACTATCGTAAAATAAATTACTTCCATCACGCTTCAATTCTGGATGTTCTTCTTCTTCAATTAATACTAATAAATCTCCATTAATTCCGCCACGAGGTGCCGCATTACCTTTACCACCAACAGATAGTTGCATTCCTTCGGCAACACCAGCAGGAATATTAATTGAAATCACCTCTTCTGCTCTAACAATTCCGTCACCGTGACAGGTATTACATTTATCTTTCACCGTTTTGCCTTCGCCATTACAACCACTACAAGTAGTTTGGGTTTGCATGGCTCCTAAAAATGTTTGCTGAGTTCTAACTTGAACACCAGAACCATTACATAACTTACAGGTATCGTATTGTCCGTTTTTGGCTCCACTACCTTTACAAGTACCACAGCTTACAAACTTATTTACTTTTAATTTTTTCTCTACGCCTTTTGCAACTTCTTGTAAATTCAATTTTACTTTTACACGCAAGTTGGAGCCACGCATCACTCGCCTTCCTCCTCCACTCGATCTTCCACCACCAAAGCCGCCTCCGCCAAAAATATCACCAAACTGACTAAAGATGTCGTCCATATTCATCCCGCCACCATAATGGCCGCCACCAGATGCACCACCAACACCAGCATGGCCGTATTGGTTATAACGCTGACGTTTTTCGGTATTACTTAATACCTCGTATGCTTCTGCGGCCTCTTTAAATTTTTCTTCAGCAGCTTTATCATCAGGGTTTTTATCCGGATGGTATTTAATTGCTAACTTACGATAAGCCTTTTTAATCTCATCATCGCTAGCACTTTTGGTAACTCCTAATATTTCGTAAAAATCTCTTTTGCTCATTTTTATAAATTATTGAACCATACAAGAAATGATCCTATATGATTTAAATATGTTTTAACTTCCTACTACCACTTTTGCGAAACGAATAACTTTGTCTCCAAGTTTATATCCTTTTTCAACTTCATCAATTACTTTACCTTTCATATCTTCCGATGGTGCAGGAATACTAGTAATAGATTCCATATAATCCGCATTAAAGGCTTTACCAATAGTGTCCATCGGCTCTAATCCTTTTGCTGTACATGCTACTTTTAATTTATGGTAAATTAAAGAAATCCCTTCTTTAATAGGTGCAACTTCAGTAACAGTTTCGTTAGCTTTTATGGCTCTTTCAAAATCGTCGATAGTTGGCATAATGGCTTTAAACACATCTTCGCCAGCCGAAC
>SYEI01000145.1 GCA_005800865.1 Bacteroidota bacterium
TTATTCCTATCGAAATAATTTTAGTGTTTAAACAAAAAATAAATTTACAGATTATCTGAATTCATAGGTTGTACCTTTTAACTGTGTTAACAAAGTTTGTGGTTCGTCGGTAGCAATTGCTCTGCCTTCCAATTTTGGTGCTACTGGCGAATGATCCTTTAAATACTCTATTATCACATCATGCATTAACAACGGTGATTTTTTTGGATTTTTCACATGCTCAATTCTACATAACGTATCTTCTGGATCGCCTTCTCGTTCACATGCTACAATACTATATTCTTTAGCTAAATCAATTGGCTCTCCGCCTACTTTAACGGAATTGACACGTTTACCAAATTCGTTACCAATCGTGAAATTCACTTCCATACCATTGTATCTTACAAACCAACCACCAAAACGTTTAGATGGGTCTTTAGCAAAAGCATTTTGCAATTCTTTTTCTAACCAATCCCATACTTGTTTACCAGTAACAACTGCTGTTTTTGCTTCGCTATTAACAGGCAACATATTCCATAAAAATTCTTTTGTAATAGTTGCCACTCCAGTTTTAGGGTCAACAGCTAATGGTTGGCAAAAACGAAATCCATTAGACAAAGCAATGTCTGGTTTAAATTTCCATTTAATCGCATCCGTTATTAAATTATCCATCGGTGTTTCCATAACGAAGTAACGCACTAAAGGAGTTGTGCTTGTTCCAATAACCGTTTGCATTTCTTTTTTAAATGGTTCAAATGCTTTATCAATCATAGTCTGCATGTTTTTATCAGCAGGATATTTTACAGGATCTACATCTAACAATTCATATTTAGTATCTACTAATTTTCCATTCTCAATAATCAAATCTAATTTTCCTAAAAACGAACCAAATGCTCCGCATTCAATTACCTTCGAGTATTTTCCTTGAATAGGAACACGCACACGCTCATGTGTATCTGCGCCCATAATCACGTCCACACCTTGGGCAGCTGGATTATTTGCTAAACCCACTTGTTGTGCCAATCCCATGTGAGTAGCTACTAACACAACCGCACAACCTTCTACTTCTCTCAACAACTTAACATACTTTGTTAAATTCACTTCTGCATGGTCAAAACGTAATCCCTCGCTGTAGGCAGGCGACTGACGTTTAGGAATTAAATGATCGGTGTAACCAATTACTCCAACTTTTACTCCTGCAATATATTTTATCCAATATGGTTGGTAAACTAATTCTCCATTATAGGCATCAGTAGTTTTATGCCACATATTAGCGCAAATTTTAGCAGCATTAGCATGTCCCATATCGTACAACATTTTCTTTTTCTTGTACACTACTTCCCAGTTTCCTGGCAACATTAAATCATATCCTAAATTATTAAAAATAGGAATTAATGCTTCACCCTCTGTTAAAGATGCAACAGCATGACCGTGAAAATAATCGCCTCCATCATAAACTATAGTATTTTCTGGATTCTTTTTTCTAAATGCCTCAATCATGGTTTTTAAAACAGCCATGCCTCCACGCTTTTTATAAACCGCTTGATTGTTTTCCCAGAAGAACTCATCATGCGTGTTAATTTGCGAATGTATATCCGTTGTGATTAAAAACGTAATTGTTTTTTTTGTTGGAGCTGCTGCATCATCTATTAATTCTTTTGAAACTGTGTTAGAAGCAATCACTTCTGATAAAGGATTGAAAACAGTTGCTAAACCAAGTAAAGCAGATTTTTTTAAAAAGTCTCTGCGATTATCCGATACTAATTCTTTATTATTATTTTTATTCATTTTAATATTTATATAAACTCAATTTTACACTTTAGTCTTTTTTACTTTTTTCATTGCTTCCAATTTTTCTTTAATTGGTTTAAATGGTCCGTATTTATGTTGATTTTCATCAAAACCATCAGCATAAGGACCGAAAGGATAATCGAAAGGTTTTTCTTCTATTTTCGGCCAATCTGATTTTATATTTATATGCGGACGTGTTTGATAATTCACAAAAGCAGCTACATCCCAAGCTTCTTCGTCTGATAATTGAGGTGAAGAATGGTTAGTGCCTTGAGGCATATTATACTTCACATACTTTGCAAAGCTTGCTATTCTATACAATCCTGCACCGTCATTGTAACTGTTTTTGCCCCATAATGGTGGATAGGTATAAGCTGTTTTTTCAGCATTCAATAAACCAGCTCCATTTGCTTGATGACATGATTGACATTTTTCTGAATACACACTTTTCCCTTTTTCAGGGTCAGCAGCTCTTTCTAAAAAAGCAAACTCTTTTAATCCTGATCCCAATGGCTTATCGCCTTTCTTTACATCTTTTCCAAGCCATTTGATATATGCCACTATGCCTTGCATTTCTTTTGAATTAGTATCTAATCCCCTACCATTTAAGCTTCTTTCAAAACAATCATTCACTCGTTTATAAATACTTTCAATAGAACCGGACCTTGCCCTATATTTAGGATAAGTAGAAGCAACAGCTGAATAATTATTCCCGAATACTTTTGTCCCAGCTTCTAAATGACAGTTCTGGCAGTTAATCCCATTGGTATTATTTTTAAATAGTTTTCCATTTTCTCCAAAATAATCAGACGTGTGAACAATCAAATCTTTACCATATAAAATTAAATCTTTGTTTTTGTCATGATCTAAACTTGTAATGTCTGGTGCTGACCAATAGTTGTTCGTGTCTTTCTCTGCAAGCGCTGCTTTTTTTGCAACCTCTGTAAAATTTCCATTTTTGTCGGGCACAGGGCTTTCTATTTTAGAATCCACATCTTCTTTAGGAGCTGGAACATATATTAATAAAATAACAACCAGCACTACTACCAATAATACAAGCATAATAATGCAGTTTATTAATTTGCTGACAACAGGCGTTAAATGATTATCAGATGTTGATTCTTCTTCCAAAATATATAACTAAAAAAAATATAGTCTAAATTAACTTAAAATATAAACTACAAAATAATTATTTATAAGGAAAAATACAATTCCTAATACAAGTAAGCGTTATTAAGAAAAAAAGCGACATATTTAGTCGCTTTTAACAAGAGAAAATATAAAACTACAATAAAGTAGAAGGGCAAACATAGTCTGTTACTTTAAACAAATTACTCGCTTTAATAGCATTAAATCCTCCTGTAACATCTATTAAATTATGATAACCTCTAGCTTTTAATATGGAAATAAAAACCATAGAACGATAACCCGATGCGCAATGCACATAATAGGTTTTATTTTTATCAATCTTCGTCATACTATCATTAATAAAATCGAGAGGTGCATTCATTGCATCTAATACATGCTCGCTATTATACTCACTTGCTTTTCTGGCATCAATGATATTTATACTACCCTTTTTCGTTAATTCCACTAGCTCTTGTGCGCTTATTGAATGTATTTGATCAATATCCTTATTAGCTTCTGTCCATGCATCAAATCCACCTTTTAAATAACCAATGGCATTGTCATATCCCACACGGGCTAAACGAGTAATCACTTCTGCTTCTCTGCCTGAATCAGCAACAATTAATAGTTCTTGTTTTACACTTGGAATCAATGTTCCTACCCAAGTAGCAAAACTACCGTCGATGCCAATATTAATGGAGTTAGGAATAAATCCCTTATTAAATACTTGCGATTTTCGAGTATCAATAATCACCGCTTGTGTTTCATTAGCTGCTGCCTCAAATTCAATCACAGATAATGCTCGCGAACCTTTTTGCATCACATGATCAATACTCTCATAACCTTTGATATTCATTAATACGTTTTGAGGAAAATAACCCGGAGGCGGCACTAATCCAGTTAAGATCTCTTTAATAAATTCCTCCTTTGTCAATTTTGGATTCAATGCGTAATTGACTTTCTTTTGATTACCAAGAGTATCCGTAGTTTCTTTACTCATGTTTTTACCACAAGCACTTCCTGCTCCGTGATTTGGATACACAATTAAATCATCGCTTAAAGGCATGATTTTATTGCGTAACGAATCAAATAAATGACCTGCTAATTTCTCTTCTGTTAAATCAGCGATGACATGTTGTGCTAAATCTGGGCGACCAACATCACCAATAAATAAAGTATCACCACTAATAATACCATGTTCTTTTCCGTTTTCGTCAATTAATAAGTAAGTGGTACTTTCCATCGTATGGCCTGGTGTGTGAATTACTTTCACACTATAATTACCAACTTTAAATATCTGACCATCTTCTGCAGTTGTTGCTTGATAAGCAGGCTTTGCTGTAGGACCAAAAACAATTTTAGCTCCTTCATGCTTCATTAAATCTAAATGTCCACTTACGAAATCTGCATGAAAATGTGTTTCAAACACATATTTAATTTTGGCATTATCTTTTTTTGCTCTATCAATATAAGGTTGCACTTCTCTTAATGGATCAAAAATAGCCGCATCTCCATTGCTTTCTAAATAGTATGCTGCATGAGCAATACAACCTGTATAAATTTGTTCTACTTTCATAATAGTATTTATATAATTAATAAATTAATGAGATGAATTTTCATTTTTTTTAGTTGACGATAATTTGTACGCTAAATATCCAAACCCTGCTGCTAAATGTAGAATAACAATAATGAAAATGACAGTTGATAACATAAGCTTTTAATTTAATGACACAAATTTCGTGTTGCAAATTGAAAATCATCCTGATGAAAATCAGTTTTCAAAGAAACTTATTATTTATTAGAAGATTGGTAACAAACGTTACACATTAATGGCTACATGATATCGTAAATTTGAGTAAACAATACAATTCATGGAAGACACTATCATCATTGGAAAAAGAGCAAGTTCAAATTTTTTTAGAAAAATGGGAACTCAATTAGATTTAGAGAAAGGTTTATATAAAGCCTACGAAAGTGTTTTAGGAATGACATCAGGTTCTTGTAAGAAAACGCCAACATTTGATTACGTATTAATATTTAAAACACTCTATATCAAATGCGAAGGCTGTGTCCCAGAAGATTTTGATAACGGACATGGAGCAGTTTACCAAGTAAGCTTGGTATACAACAAAAACAGAAAACTAATTGTTCATGAAAGCAAAGAAAAAGAAGATATTTTTGCTCTAGCAGAAAAACTAAAATCGTTTTATCACATTAAAATTAAAGATGCTGCAAGCGATAGAAGAAATCCAAAATGGATTAATTAATCCTCGTTTTCGTATAATCTTAATTTATTTTGAGCTATTCTTAAATCGTCTTGTAAATGATGAATACGTTTTAATAAATGAGAAATTACATCAATACCTTCCATATTAATATCCAAGTCATAATGCATGCGCATCATCTTCTCTACCTCTTTTAATTGACCTTGTGGCAAATATCTCTGTTCCTCATGAATAATCACTTCTATTAATCCAAATTCGTTTAAAGAGTCTATAAATGAAAACTCAATGTTGTGATTAGCACAGAAATGTTCTATTAATATTAAATCTTTAGTTTCCATTGGCTCTCAATTTAGATAATTCAGTAAATAATTCTTTTTCTTTTTCAGTTAAATTAGTTGGCAACTTAACATGATAAGTAATATACAAATCACCAAACTCCCCTTCTTTTTTATAAACAGGAAATCCTTTCCCTTTTAATTTAACCTTTGTATTACTTTGTGTTTCTGGCGCTACTTTTAATTTCACCTTTCCATCTAGAGTATCCACTTGTAAATCGCCTCCTAACAAAGCAGTATATAAATCTAAATCAACAGTAGCATATAAATTACTTCCTTCTCGTTTGAATTTAGAATGATTAGCAATCGTAAACGTGATATACAAATCACCGTTTGGTCCACCGTTTACTCCAGGTGTTCCATGACCAGTAATTTTAATGACTTGTCCGTTCTCAACTCCAGCAGGAATCGTTAAACGTATATTTTTACCATTTACCGTTAAGGTTTGTTGCTGTGTTTTATATACATCGATCAAATTTAAATGCAGCTCTGCATTTAAATCCTGACCTCTAAATTTAGTTTGTTTGGCTCTACCTCCTGCGCCCGAACCATACATTGATTCGAAAAACTCAGAGAAGTCACCGGAAAAATCTTCATAATCACCTCTATTAGTTTGCTGTCCGCCCGTATTGCCTCTTGATTGAGATTGCTGTTGATTGGCTTTTTCAAACTCATCTGCGTGTTTCCAATCCTTTCCATACTTATCGTATTTCTTTCTTTTTTCAGGATCGCTTAGAACCTCATTGGCCTCGTTTATTTGCTGAAATTTCTTTTTAGCATTCTCGTCATTCGGATTTAAATCAGGATGATACTTTCGAGCTAATTTGCGATAAGCTGCTTTAATGTCTGCCTCAGTAGCAGATTGTTGTATTTCTAATATCTTATAGTAATCAATGAATTCCATTTTCTGCGTGATAAATTTGCTAATCTATTTTTTTTGAATTCAATAGCGATGGTAAAGCTAGTCTATTTAAACAACATAAATTTACATCAATCACAGGTTAAATTCAATGATTTATATCAAACTTACAACTGATTAAAAACAACAAAGCCCCTATAATTAGAGGCTTTTTTTTAGTAATGAAACACTACCTATCCTTAGGACAGGTATTTATTCCTACTAAGGTATAAAGAGGGCAAAAACTTAATAAACTGGTTAGTACAAATACTCCAGCTAATAACAAAAGTATAATACCCAATGTTCCTGTAATAATATGCGTGAAGAATAAAACTGCAATAACTAATGCAACTAATATTCTCGCAATTTTGTCGATGTTACCCATGTTCTTTTTCATATGATTGATTTTTAAATTATAGTTTAAAGGTATGTTTAAATACTATGATGATAGGTAACAAATGTTACTTAAGTTGCTTGAGCACATCTTCCTTAGCAATAAAGCCAGAATGGCGCCATGATACATTTCCTTTCTTGTATATCAACAAAGTTGGTAATTCATCAATTGACAAATCTTTCATTAATGATTTATTATCATCTGCATTAATTCTAATGACAGTTACAGTACTATCCATTTGTGAAGAAATTTCTTCTAAATAGGGCTTCATTTTTTTGCAAGGGGCGCACCACTCTGCATAAAAATCAATCAACACTAATTTATCAGAAAGAAGTAAAGAATCGTAATGTTGTTTATTCATTCCCATGCTTAACATTGTTGTACTCGTAGTTTCTGGTAAATTTGCTCCTCTCCATTTCATAATCCCTCCCTGCAATTCATAAACTTCTTTAAACCCGTCAGTTCGCATTCTCGAAGCTGCCTGACCACTTCTCCCACCGCTTAAACAATACACAAACACTGGCTTAGATTTATCAAGTTTCGCAATTTCTTGATCAAAACTATCCCCATTCCAATCAATATTAACGGCATTTTGCAAATGTCCTTTCGAAAACTCATCAGGTGTCCTAACGTCAATAAGTAGTGCAGTGGCATAGTTTTTTAATTGTGTATCAAATTCTAAGGCTGATAAATTGTATTTAGCATTTTGTCCATTTGTGCAAGAGTTCAAAGCAAGTACAATAATAGTTAATATTAGAAAGTATTTATTTTTCATTTGCATATGTTTTAAAATTATGACTCACTTTTATTTGCATTATTAGAACTAGGCTTTACTATATCCATGATAAGCCCTCCCAAAAACGCGAAATACAATGTACTATTAACTGGGCTTGAGGTAATGGCACAAGTGCCACTAGCACAACCCACAAAATGATAATATAAATAACCGCCTATTGCACCAGCTAAAACACCGATAACCACAAATTTATTTTTTTGGAGCCGCTTCATTATTAGTTGGATTTACAAGTCACATTTTGCCAAGGACCTAAATTTTCCACAACTTTATTGTAACCAGCTCTCAACAACTTTGCCTTTGCAACACCTGCTCTACCGCCACTTCTGCAAACAATAATCACTTTATCGAAATTCATCAATTTTTCAATCACATCATCAAATTGATCTAAAGGGTAATTTACTGAACACTCAGCATGACCGTCAAAATCCCACTCTTCTGGGGTTCTAACATCTACAATAATTTCGTTACTAACATTTTTCATACTATTTATTTTATAATTGGATTATAATTAACAGTACAAAAATCAGTTTAAAAAAAGTCAGTAACGGTTACATTTGTTACAAATCAAATATTCAGAAAATAAAAAATACGAAAAGACTAAAACTATCTACCTAAATTGCTTAGTTCCATACCTTCCTGATTTTGCTTTTTCAAAGTCCAACTATCAGTTAATGTTGTTTCTAACCAATTATTTCCAGACTTTCGAAACACTTGCACATTAAGGTTAAAATGAGCCTTAAAGAACTGCTCAACCTCCTCTACAGTTTGCTCTTCTGAAATAACCATTACTCCATTCGAATGATTAATAGCATTCATTTTTGTTGTAATAGGAATCATCTCCTTCTTGGGAGAACCTATATTTTCTTTGTGACAATGCTTAAAAAACTGAATCTTAAGATAAGGAAAAACTGCCATAAAATCATTGTTAATATCCTCAATTGTTCGGTCGTCGTTAATAGTTAATTGCATAATAGAAAAAATAAAATGATTATAAATGATTAAAGAATAAATGATCAAGACTAAAGTAATTCCAGCGGTCTGGCATTACAAATAGCATCAGAATAAGAATCAATCTTGGAAAAACATGTTTCATGTCCCAAACAGGATTCATATAAGAAAAGGCAATTGCTACAAATATTAAATCAAGACCAAATAATGCTAAAACAGCGGTTTTAAAAAGACCAACGATTAAAAGAGCGCCACCAATAAACTCAACATTAGAGGCAAAAACTGCCATCCCTTGCAATAAAAATTTAGGCACATGACGATGTTGAGTTTCAAATAAAAAGGTTTCAACAACTCCTTGTATTTTTACCTTAAACAACTTGTCATATCCCTGAAAAAGAAAGATGATTCCACAAAAAACTCTTGGAATAAGCTCTATTAGGTAGTATTTATACTCAATATCTGTCATTACTGAAATTTAAACACAAATTTAAATACTAGCTGCAAGTCCTTTATGACTAAAATCATCTCAAAAAACTGATATTCATCAA
>SYEI01000146.1 GCA_005800865.1 Bacteroidota bacterium
ACCGCTAACGTTTTGCAGCTACCAGAAGTGCGGGTTTTTGAAACCGTTTTCTACCGAACTGCTTATAACAAAGCTAAATATTTAATAGACATTTGCAAAGCGAAAATAATTGTCTTTCGCGGGAGCGACCGCTTTTGCAAATGCCGAAGCCGAATAACCGCATTTTTGGTAGGTGCTGTTATGCGTTGTGTTTTTCTTAACCACTTACGCAACCTTCTTTACACCATTCTTAATTTTTTCCGTGTAATAGATAATTGCGATTGCAACAAAATTAAAACTAAAAAAATATTTTTCAGGTTCAAGCCCAAGTCTATAATTTAAAGTAGATAAATGAAAATTAAATCCAATTAATAATTTGTCACTTAGGTCTACAGTGAACCCAAGACTTAAACCTGATATATATTCAAAGCCATATTTTCCAACATAAATACCTAGTAACTGAATTAGTTGGTTTATAATTGTCAAGTTTAAACTGTTCTTATTTTGCACATAGGTCTGCTTACCAACATAGATTGAGAAACCGAATAATATTAGACCAGGAAGAATTAAATAAACAATTTTGTCTGTTGGTGTCGAAAAGCTTGCTATAGCGATAACGATAAAACCAATTAGTCCGCCAACTATTTGATAGATTCCGAGTGCTTTTATTTTCTTCTGAGTTTCTATACTATTTAGTTTTATGTCTATTAACATTACGCATAACACCTGTGTATACGCAACTAGTTGCGTATTACTGGGCTTTTTGAGAAATAAACGCAACTAGTTGCGTTTATTTCCAGATTAGTTGAAAGTGATTCAGGGTTAATTTTATCGTTAAAAAAAATGTTAGTTATATTTTTATTCATACTCATTACCTCTTTCTATATGCTTTGCATTATAAATTTAACATAAAATTAAAATATATCCAATTTATCTAAAGGACTTGTTATTTGGTCAAATCCTTTGGTTGTAATATGGGTGTATATTTCAGTCGTTTTACTACTCTCATGCCCTAATAAGCTTTGTATGTACCTCAGATCTGTGCCGTTTTCCAGTAGATGAGTCGCAAAACTGTGTCTTAGAGTGTGAACACTAATCTTTTTCTTTATCCCCGCCTTAAATGTTGCATCTCGCATAATTGCTTGAATACTTCGAGTAGAGTATTGCCCACCTGTCTGACCCTCAAACAGCCAAATTTCTGGTTGGTATTTCTTAAAATAATCTCTTAATAGTATTAGGAGTTTTGGTGATAAAATTGAGTATCTATCTTTTTTTCCTTTACCCTGTGCAATGTGAATTTGCATCCGTTCACTATCAATATCTTTAAGTTTAAGGTTAGTTAACTCACTTAATCTTAATCCCGCAGAATAGCATGTCATCAAAATGGCTTTATGTTTTAAATTTTCAGCTGCTTTTAATATATCTGAAATCTCAGTCTCGTTCAAAACTATAGGAAGTGTTTTTTCTTCTCTTGGCCGCTCAATGAGGTATACTTTTCGTTCACCACCAAGAACACGCTCATAGTAGAATTTTATAGCGTTAATTGCCTGGTTTTGATAGGATGATGAAATTTTTCGGTCGATTACTAAATACCTCAAATAATCAACGATCATTGGTTCTGTTATACTTTCAATAGTATGATCAGAGTAATAATTAATAAACTCCGTAAAAGAATTAGAATATACTGCTATAGTGTGCTCACTATATCTGAGTTCCTTCAATTTTAAAATAAATTCGTCTGGACAAGTTCTATAATTATTAATATCAGATCTTGTTAGGCGAGGTGCTTTTTCAGATTCTCCTTTTTCAAGTTCTAAAGTTGTGTTTAAATTTTGGAATTTGGCAATAGTTTGTATTTCTACCAAAAACCTTTCTGTATATGGTATACTCCAAGATTTGTTTCTAGGGTTCCACTTGGAATATGGAATTGCCCTAGCAGCCTTGGTAAGACTATTATTATAATTAAAAAATAATTTTAATCTACCAGAAATCGTCTTTATGATAAGTAATTCATTTGGTTTGACGTTCCTTTTAACATCATAAGATGCAAAGATTTCTGAATCCGCATATACTTCAATATTTGGATTTCGATCTTTAAAATAATCTTTCAATAAAGTCAAATTATTTGAAAAATTTGGAACCGTCCAACAATATTGTTTTTTATCCCAGCGACTGTATTTGAATCCTAGAATAAATCGAGTATCCTGCTCTTTACGTGGTAACTTTACGGAGATGCTTCGGCCATGAACTATAATAAATACATCCGAATTAATCTGATTAATATTAATGGACTCTATATTTGCTGGTGAGTTTGTACCAGTAGTTTTGCCTTCATAATCAAGTTCAATAAATTTTTCTTTGAGTAGTTCAAACGTTGGTTTATCATAGGGAACATGCCAAGCATTATGTGTTTTACTCCATTTTGAACCAGGAATTGTTTTTATTGCGGTAACCGTATCATAAGTAAATTTGAAATCAACTTTTATTCGTGGCTCATTATTATAGAAAATTTTACTTGCTCTCATGGTCATTTTTAATCGTCAAAGTTCGGTTCACATTTATCGTAAACAAAATTTATTCGTATATTTATACGGATAATAAACGTATAATTAACTTAAATATAATTGAGAATATGGCTAAATGCCTTGAGTGTAAAGAAACTTTGAAAGGAAGAGAAGGACAAAAATATTGTTCTGAGTACTGCAAATCATCCTATCATTACAAGAAGAATAAGCTAAAAGAATCAAGCACATATGTAAAGATTGACAAAAATTTAAAGCTGAACAGAAGTATCCTGAAGAAATATAATATTTCAGGGCAATCGCAAGTTAAAACAGAATTGTTATTAGCAGAAGGTTTTGATTTTAGACATTCTACTCATACTTGGACAGCAAAAAACGGGAATCTATATCACTTTTGTTATGAATTTGGCTACCGTGATTTGCAAGACGGTAAATACACCCTTATCATGTGGCAAGATTATATGAAGTAATTATTATTTGCTAGTCGATTTTTATTTCGGTATTTTTTTGTAAAAACATATGCGAAAAAAAACCGAAACTAGAGTAGAATTTGCCTGTAGACATATTAATGGATTTTTTGAGGTCACCAAAAAAATGGAACAATACATTTTAATTAGTGGTCTTTCAAAAGCAACGTATGAATCATACTGCCGA
>SYEI01000147.1 GCA_005800865.1 Bacteroidota bacterium
CAATAACTTGCTCTAAATCCATTAAAATTAGCGTAACCCATGCTATAATCATCTGTTATTCCAAGTTCTTGCAATATAAAATAAGTATCAGGAAATTTAAGCATCGAAAAATGCTGGCGCGAATTAAAAATGTCGCGATGTGTAATTTTCGCTAATCTATTAATTTCAATTTTTACTTGTTTTGAATTACCATTTGAACCAAATGACGGATGAATACCAGTAGTACAGTAATCGGCCAAATGTTTTATTAATTTTTGAAATCCATAATTATTAGATGGATGATTTTTATCATTCACACCATAATCGCCCAATAGAAAGAAATAAATAACCTTTAATTTATATTTTTCTTGAATTTGCAGTTGATAATCATACGAATCAAATGGATCTTTTTCTTTTCCCATTAAAACAGATGTTCTATCAATTAAATCATGTTTATCCAAACTCACAATAGATTTTAAATAACCACCAATGGAGCGCATCACTCCTTTTTCTTGATATTTATAAGCATTATCAATATCAATGCTCGAAATAAAATGATATGGTTTATGTGTAGTGATTAATAAGGGAAATTTTTTCTTTAATAATTTTTCAAATTCATTAATCCATAAATTAACCAATGGAATATTTAAAAAATCATTTTGATAAGCCAAACTATTTTCAGCTTCAAAACGATTAAATGAATCTGGCATAAAAGGCAAATACTCTTCGTATCTACTCACTAAGTAAAAAGACGCCGCAAATACATCAAAAGGCAAAGCACTATGATACGTTTTAAAAAAATATTTAAAATAAGCTTCGTGGTTTTGCATTTGAATCGTTTGCTCCTTAATTCCAGATTCAAATAATAAAGAACATCCTACAATATGAAAATCACTTTCTACATCCTGAGTTGTATATGAAAACTTATTCCCTTCGTACATCTTATAATCATCAATACTATTGATAATTGTAAACTCTAAACCCAAACAATCTTTTAAAATTAGGTTTAACGTATACTTAACCCTCGGTGTGGTTTTATGAGTATAAATGAGGATATGTGCGTTTGGATTCAAATGATTGTTTAGCTAAACAAATATAGCAGCCTTTGTCAAACGTTATCATAACCCTAAATATTGTTATTTATAAGCAATTGTTAATTAAAAATAATATTGAATAAGCCTATCTTCTCTCAACAAAGCGGAAATTTTATACTTTTAAGCACCATTTTAAAACCTTTTTTATGCAACAATTAATAGAGTGCGTTCCAAATTTTTCTGAAGGAATAGATTTATCTATCATCAAACAGATTACTAACGAAGTAGAATCTGTTGAAGGTGTGAGACTGTTAAACGTTGACCCAGGTAAAGCTACCAATAGAACCGTGGTGACTTTTGTTGGAAACCCAAAAGCTGTAATTGACGCTGCCTTTTTAGCGATTAAAAAAGCGGGCGAATTAATTGATATGAGCAAACACAAAGGAGAACACCCTCGCATGGGAGCAACCGATGTTTGTCCATTAATTCCCATTGCTAACATTAGTATGGAAGAAACGGCTAAATGGGCTCAAAAATTAGGAGAGCGTGTAGGAAAAGAGTTACAAATACCAATTTATTTATACGAAGCCGCACAATCTAACAAAGAAAGAAATAATTTGTCTGTTATTAGAGCGGGTGAATACGAAGGCTTTTTCAAAAAGATTAAATTACCTGAATGGAAACCAGATTTTGGTCCCGCCGAATTTGACGCGAAACGTGGTGCAACCGTTATTGGTGCTCGCGACTTTTTAGTAGCCTACAACGTTAACTTAAATACAACCTCAACACGTCGTGCCAACTCTATAGCATTTGACGTTCGCGAAGCAGGAAGAGTAAAACGTGAAGGCGATCCAATTAACGGCAAAGTAGTAAATGATGCGAATGGAAATCCAGTTTCTATTCCTGGCAGCTTAAAATCTGTAAAAGCTATTGGTTGGTTTATTGAAGAATATGGCGTTGCTCAAATCTCCATGAACTTAACTAATATCAACATCACACCTTTACATATTGCTTTCGACGAAGTTTGCAAAAAAGCAACTGAGCGCGGTATTAGAGTAACAGGTTCTGAGTTAGTAGGATTAGTGCCATTAAAATCATTATTAGATGCAGGAAGATATTTCCTACAAAAACAACAACGCTCCACTGGTGTTTCAGAAAATGAATTAATCAAAATTGCCATTAAAACTATGGGCCTAGATGAATTAGGTCCATTTAAGCCAGAAGAACGCATTATTGAATATTTATTAAAAGATAAAGCAGATAGCAAATTAGTCAGTATGACTTTAAGCGACTTTGCTGATGAAACAGCGAGTGAAAGTCCTGCCCCAGGAGGCGGTTCTATTTCTGCTTATGTTGGTGCTTTAGGAATTTCATTAGCAACTATGGTAGCTAACTTATCGTCGCACAAAAAAGGTTGGGATGCACGTTGGGAAGAATTTAGTGTTTGGGCTGAAAAAGGTCAAAAGATAAAAGATGAGTTAACCAAATTAGTTGATTTAGATACAGCAGCCTTCAATAAAATCATGACGGCTTTTAGTTTGCCAAAAGGAACCTACGAAGAAAAAGCTACTCGCAAACAAACTATACAAGATGCTACAAAATATGCTATTGAAGTACCATTTAAAGTGATGCAATTATCTTACGAAAGTTTAGCTATTATTAAAGCAATGGCAGAAGTAGGGAATCCAAATTCGGTTTCGGATGCAGGTGTAGGTGCTTTATGTGCTCGTAGTGCAGTTATAGGTGCTTTTATGAATGTTCGCATTAATGCTAGTGGTTACGATGATAAAACTTTTGTAACAGATATTATTGCTAAAGGAAAAGACATAGAAAACAAAACCATTGCACTAGAAGCTGATATCTTAAAAATCGTGAATGAAAAAATTGGCGTATAATTTTCATTCCTAATAAGCTAAATACATTTGACTTTCATAAAAAAATATCCAGAGTACTTATTATTTATATTCTTTGCTGTAATAGGTGTTTTTACTGCAAACTCTTATGGCTTTGCGTGGGATGAATATGAGCAAAGAAATATTGGTGTTATTTGCTACAACTACATTTTTAATAATGACCAATATTATTTGGAATACGGCGCTAGAGATCATGGAGCTGTTTTTGAAATGTTTTTATATATTATTGAAAAAATTACAGGTCTCACGACTAATAGAGACATATATTATTGCCGTCATCTCGTTTCACATTTAGTGTTCTTATTAAGTGCTGTATGTTTATATAAACTAATATTACTAATGTACCAAAATAAAAAACTGGCGATACTAGGTTTTTTAATGCTAGTGCTTCATCCTACCATCTACGGACATTCGTTTTTTAATTCTAAAGATGTGGCTTTTCTTTCCCTATTTATTATTTGTTTTTATCAGTTTGCAGTAGCCTTTAGAGACAAAAAATACATTCAGTTTATTTGGTTGGCACTATTCACTTCCTTTGTGATAAACATCCGATTGATGGGAATATTGTTTGTAGGTTTTGTTATCTTTTTTTTAGTACTTGATTTTATAATTTACCGAAAAGAAAAAAAAATCATAAGAAAGCAGTTTGTACAAACTCTATTGTACTTATTTTTCACCATTCTTTTTACGATTGCTACTTGGCCTTTATTGTGGTATGATTTAATTGACAATTTTATTTACACCTTTAAAAACCTATCGCAGTATCCATGGGGTGGTTCCAACTTATTTAAAGGCGAAATTATTGACGCTACAACAATAGGATGGGATTATATTCCAACTTGGTTTTGCATCAACACACCTATTATATTTTTAATTCTTGGTTTCTCTGGGATACTTTTATTTACTATTCGGTTATCAAAAAATCTCAGAAACTTTGATTTAAAATCTATAGAAAAAAATAATTTATTATTCCTTTTTTCTTTTGTCGCTCCAATTTTATCAATCATAGTTTTAAAGTCGGTATTATATGATACTTGGAGGCATTTATTTTACATTTATCCTTCTTTTATTTTGTTAGGG
>SYEI01000148.1 GCA_005800865.1 Bacteroidota bacterium
AAATCCTGCAAATGGAATATATGTTATGGGAAGTCCGTTAGTAAATTCGGCAGTAATTCATCACAAAGAAGGAATTTCGTTTGCAATAAAAGCAATCGATAACAGCAAAACCAATATCTATATTCAGAAAGCCGAGTATAACGGAAAACCATATACAAAATCATATATTACACATGATATGATTGTAAAAGGCGGAGAATTAAAATTGTATATGGGAAGTAAACCATCGACAACTTTTGGAGTTAAAAAAGCAGACAGACCGCTTTAATTTTAGATTTCAGTCCCGATAGTTATCGGAATTAGATTTATGACAACTTTGTCAAATTTTTAAACTTTGACAAAGCTTAGACAAACAAGATTTAGATTAAAGAAATAGAAAGTTCAGTCACAGTTTTTAGTTTAAAGCCAACTGCTTAAAGCGTAAAGCATAAAATATAAAATATGAAAATAAAAAGTTTAATTTTTTTAGGAGTATTACAATGCTGCATTTTTGTCAATGCACAGGTTAAAGCATTGGATCCAGTAGAATATGTAAATCCGTTAATGGGTACACAATCTTTACATAGTCTTTCAAACGGAAATACCTATCCCGCAATCTGCAGACCTTGGGGAATGAATTTTTGGACTCCGCAAACAGGTAAAATGGGAGACGGATGGGCTTACATTTATACAGCAGATAAAATTAGAGGATTTAAACAAACACATCAGCCTTCGCCTTGGATGAATGATTACGGACAGTTTTCTATCATGCCGGTTACTGGAAAATTAACTTTTGCAGAAGATGAAAGAGGAAGCTGGTTCAGCCATAAAGCCGAGGTTTCTAAACCATATTACTACAGCGTTTATCTTGCAGATTACGATGTTACAACAGAAATAACTGCAACAGAAAGAGCAGCTCATTTTCAGATTACATTTCCAGAAAATGAACAGTCTTCAATTGTAATTGATGCTTTTGATAAAGGTTCTTATATTAAAATTATTCCATCAGAAAATAAAATTATTGGTTACACCACTCGCAACAGCGGTGGAGTTCCTGAGAACTTTAAAAACTATTTTGTACTGCAGTTCGACAAACCTTTTGCAACCAATTATACTTGGCATGATAAAGTTTTAGAAAAAGACAAGTTAGAATTAAAAGACGATCACGTTGGTGCAGTTGTAGGTTTCAAAACTAAAAAAGGAGAAATTGTAAATGTAAAAGTTTCCTCTTCTTTTATTAGTCAAGAACAAGCTGAGTTGAATTTGAAAAATGAATTAGGAACTGCTTCTTTTAAAGAAACTGTAGCAGAATCTAAAAAAGAGTGGAATAAAGTTCTAGGAAAATTAACTGCAGAAGGCGGAAGCGATGAGCAATTAAAAACATTCTACTCTTGTTTATACCGTACCGCATGTTTCCCACAAAAACAATACGAAATAAACGGAAAAGGAGAAATTGTACATTACAGCCCATACAATGGTAAAGTTTTGCCAGGTTATATGTATGCAGGAACAGGCTTTTGGGATACGTTCCGTGCCTTATATCCATTGTTGAATTTAGTTTATCCTTCTATAAATAAAGAAATGCAAGAAGCATTAATCAACGATTATAAAGAAGGCGGTTTCTTGCCAGAATGGTCAAGTCCGGGCTTTAGAAATGTAATGGTTGGTAATAATTCTGCTTCTGTAGTTTCTGATGCTTACATCAAAGGATTACGAGGATATGACATTAACAAGTTGTACGAAGCTTTATTACATGGTGCTAACAACGAAGGACCAATGGATGCCGTTGGAAGACGCGGCGTAGAGTATTACAACACTTTAGGTTATGTGCCTTATGATGTAAAAATTAATGAAAACGCAGCCAGAACATTAGAATATGCTTATGATGACTTTACGATTTGGAAATTAGCAAAAGCATTAAATCGTCCTAAAAAAGAAATTAGTTTATTCGAAAAAAGAATGATGAATTATAAAAATCTTTATAATCCATCAATCGGATTAATGAGCGGTAGAAATAAAGACGGAAGCTTCCCTAAAGATTTCAATCCGTTTAAATGGGGAGATGCTTTTACCGAAGGAAATGCGTGGCATTACAGCTGGAGTGTTTTTCATGACGTACAAGGTTTGATTGATTTAATGGGGGGACAAAAGAAATTTACGGCAAAATTAGACGCAGTATTTTCGACACCGCCAATTTTTGACGACAGTTATTATGGATCAGTTATTCATGAAATCCGCGAAATGCAGATTATGAATATGGGACAATATGCGCATGGAAATCAGCCCATTCAGCACATGATTTATTTGTATAATTATGCAGGTGAACCTTGGAAAACACAATATTGGTCGCGTGAAGTAATGAACCGTATGTACAAACCAACTCCAGATGGATATTGTGGTGATGAGGATAACGGACAAACATCGGCTTGGTATGTATTCTCTGCAATGGGATTCTATCCAGTTTGCCCTGGAACAGAAGAATATGTTCTTGGAGCGCCATTGTTCAAAAAACTGACATTACAATTAGAAAATGGAAAAGAACTGGTGATTAACGCACCAAAAAATTCTGAAACTAATAAATATGCTCAGGACTTAAAATGGAACAATGCAGCTTACTCAAAAAACTATATCAATCATTTTGATGTATTAAAGGGCGGCGAATTAAATTTTGACATGAGCGATACACCAAATTTACAAAGAGGAACTTCAGCAAACGCTTTTCCATATTCTTATTCAACTTCAAAATAATATTATGCAATCACGTAGAAAATTCATAAAAAACGCTGGGATATTTTCAGCAGGATTATTGGCCATTCAAACAGATGCTTTCGGGATGCAATCAGATGCTTTCAATTTTGCATTAAAAGATTTTATTACTAAAAGACCTCCTGTAGCCGAGAGAAAGTTTACAAGTAAAGCGATTGAAGCTGCTATTGTAAGAATCAAAAAACAAATAGCTAATCCAGAACTGGCTTGGTTATTTGAAAACTGTTTTCCAAATACATTAGATACTACTGTCGATTTTGAAATTATCGACGGTAAACCAGATACTTATGTAATTACAGGTGATATTGATGCCATGTGGTTACGTGACAGTACAGCTCAAATTTGGCCGTATATTCCGTTTGTAAAAGAAGATAAAAAATTGGCTGAGTTGGTAAAAGGAGTAATCAACCGTCAGACAAAATGTATTTTATTAGATCCTTATGCAAACGCTTTTTACAAAGATTTTAATCAGGTAAGCGAATGGAAAAATGACATGACTAAAATGCAGCCGGGAATCCATGAGCGCAAATGGGAAATTGACAGTTTATGCTACCCAATTAGACTGGCACATGGTTATTGGAAAGAAACTGGAGACATAAGTTTATTCGACAGCAAATGGAAAGAAGCCATGTTGTTGGTTTTACAAACGTTTAAAGAACAACAGCGCTGGACAGATAAAGGACCATACAATTTTCAAAGAGTTACAGCTTGGGCTACAGATGGTGTGCCTTTAGGAGGTTATGGTTATCCAGTAAAACCATGCGGGTTAATTGTTTCGACTTTTAGACCAAGTGACGACAGCACTTTATTTGGATATTTAATTCCAAGTAATATGTTTGCAATTGAAGTATTAGGATATCTACAGGAAATTTTCTCTTTGCCGGCTTTATTAGATAAAGATTTAGTTGCGAAAGCAAAAGAAATGCAAGCGCAAGTTCAGAAAGGATTAGAAGAAAACGCAATTATTGAACACCCAAAATTCGGAAAAATTATTGCTTTTGAAGTAAACGGATACGGAAGTTTCCATATGATGGATGACGCTAATGTACCGTCATTATTATCATTACCATATTTAGGAGCAATTGAACCAGATAGTCCGCTTTATTTAAACACAAGAAAAGTAGTGCTTTCAGAGAATAATCCGTTTTTCTATAAAGGAAAAGCCGGAGAAGGTATTGGCGGTCCGCACACAGGAACCGATACAATCTGGCCAATGAGTATTGTTTTGAGAGCCATTACAAGTGTTGATGAAAAAGAAATAAAAGCATGTATCAGCAATTTAATCAAGACAAATGCAGATACTGGTTTTATGCACGAATCTTTTCATAAAGATGACGTAGCAAAATTTACTAGAAAATGGTTTGCTTGGGCAAATACACTTTTTGGAGAAATGATCGTACACACCAGTATACATTATCCACAAATTTTAAAAGACAAAAACATTTAAAACAATAATTTGCCATCAAGAGATTAAGAAAAATAAGTAGTTAGACTTAATCTCTTAATGGTAAAAAAGAATCAAAACTAAAATTTAGTTAACCCCTAAATGGTTCAATTCCAAAAATAAAAA
>SYEI01000016.1 GCA_005800865.1 Bacteroidota bacterium
AATTAAATGCAAACTCTCCTGTGGTTCCGTTACCATTATCTCTTCCAATAATTGTATTTCCACTAGCGTTAGTTCCAAATATTGCAGGGCTAAAATAAAAGCCATACCCAGCAACCACTCGTTTACCATAATAGCCAGACGATTGACTATGCAAAGTATTTACTGTAATTACAAATAATATGATGATAGATTTTAAGTAGTTCATTGTATTAAAATAAAAGCACTCCTATTTTTAAAAACACATTTAATCGGTTAACTCCACGAACTCTATATCTTACAGTTCTTTCTATATAATTGCTTTCATTAACTTCAGCTTTCCGATCTATTAAGTTAGCTGGATTTTCACCGATATCAAATATAGTACTAAGCGCCGAAAAAAACTGAACATTTACACCATAATCAATTGTAACTCTGTTTCCTACAATTCGCGATCTCCCAAAACCTAACATAAAATTTAAACCCTTAAACTTTTGAGTAGTAGGTCCGAAATTTGTAATAGTTGTATCTGTAGAATAATAGTAACTATTTTGATCGTAGTATCGTCCACGTGCTTTCATAATAGTGGGGTCGTAGGTTGCTTTAACAGTGTTTAAAGTTGGTCCAAACATCACATATCTTCCCCAAGGCGCAACATATCTGGATCCAAAATATTTAAAATATAAAGTGTATGTTAATCCTTGCATTGTATAATAACCAGAAGGATTTCTATCATAAAAATCAATCTGGTTGGCATTATACCCCGAGTAACTGCCGCTATTATTATTAAATGCTTTACTGTTGTCATTAGTTGTTTTGTAATATCTAGCAGAAAAACAAATCATCCATTTACTAGATGCTGCAAATTCCAAAAATCCTTCATGTATGGTATTAAATGCAGCTTCTCCAGTGGTAGCCGAACCATGATTTCCAAAAATAGATTCGTTGTTTGCATTTGAGCCAATTAATGCTGGGCTTGCATGCAAGCCATAGCCAATTTGCAAACGAGTACCCATAAAGCCAGTGGATTGGGCTAAATAAGAGCTTGATAAAACTAAAAATAATATAAACACAATTAAGTGTAAGCGTTGTTTTGTTGTCATTTAAATTAGATAAGCAATTTTAATAAAAGCATTAAAATGATTAATGCCACGTATACGTCGGTTAATAGTTTTTTGAATGTAATTTTGAGTTGTAATATCTTGTTTGTAGGTTAACGCTATGTTTGGAAAAGCAGACAGTAAATACATATTGCAACCATAATCTACAATTAGTTTATTATAAAAAATTCTACTTTTTCCAAATCCAAACATAAAATTAAAGCCTTTATAGGATTGCTTTTGTGAACCGAAATCAGTTAGTAATGTATCTCGGCGCTCATAGCTATAGTTTACTGCATATTGAGTTTGAGCATTTACATACATCTCGTTTGGATTATAAAAAGCATTAGCCGTATTTAAAACAGGACCAAATTGAATATACTTGCCCCAAGGCGCAACCGATTTTGCTGTAAATAATTTAAAATATAAACCATAACTTAACCCTTTAATGGTGTAAAATCCTTCGGGTGTTGTGCGTGAATTGTATATTAAATCTCTATTAGTTTCAACCATCATTGTTGCATTATCGTAGGTGGTTTTATAGTAACGTGCATTCAATCCCATTGTCCATTTTGAAGAAAGTATACATTCGAAAAAACCTTCGTGCAACACATTAAAAGCAATTTTACCCGACTCTGCATTTCCTTCTGTACCCGAAATTGTTTTATTGTTAGCATTTGAGCCCCATAATGCAGGGCATGTATTAAAAGCATAACCAAAAAATAATCGCTTACCCATATAGCCACTAGATTGCCCATAAGACAATGCAACTATAAACATAGCGGCGTATATTAAATACATCAAGCGCATAAAAAAACAGAGACTTATTTTTTATGTTTTAATTCGTAAAACGTTTGATATACTTTTGCGTTAATCAGATCTTTTGAATCTTTATCTCTAAAGGTTTCAAATTTTTTATAAATCATTTCGTTTTTTTTAATATCGTAAACAAAAGCATAATAATAAGTTCTTTTTTTACCGCTTCGTGATTTATAATTAACAATACCAGTTTTAAAGACATACTGGGTGCCATATTTACCAACTAAATTATCAATTTCGTTGGTATTAAAAATAGGGTTTTTATCATCACTATCGGCATCAAATTTTTCTGAAAACCAATCGTTAATTACCGAATAATCATTTACTTTATCTACATCGCTTGATGTTACTAAACCTGGATCGAGTGTTACTAATTCAAAATTTTGTTTTTGCGCACAGTTGTTTACCGTAACAATATAATTTTCTTGTTTTTTATCTGAACTAAAATATTGGAACTCTTCTTCTTTGGATTCATCAATTTTTAAATAAAAAGGTTCTAGCAATAATACTTTTTGAATTTTATCCTCCGTTTTTATGTACTCACCTTTTTTACTTTTCTTTGTTTTTGAATCAGAGCTTTTACTGCTAGTTGAATAAGAAGAAAATCCGCTACTGCTACTAGTTGTACTTGACCCATTTGCAGGAAATTTACCGATAAACTCTTTATCATTCATAAAAAGATCTAAGTACATTTCTTTATAATAAGCGGTATCATAACTTTTAAAATTATTCTCTTTTTGAATACTTGCAATTAAATCTGTTTTAGATGCAGGTTCTGCGGCTGTTGCTAATGTATCTTTTGCAGTTTCTGTTACAACTTCAGTCTTTTTGCTAAGTCTAACAAAATCAACAATACCCCAATTAACCTGAGAAACAAGTTTAAATAAACTATCAGAATAAGCGTTTATATTTTGATTAGATGGGAATTTTTTATGTGTACGATACACATAATTTAGAGATAACATGGTCCACTCATTTGAAGGCACTTTATTAATAAAATGATATAATTGCTGAGGATAACTTTCAATATCACTATGAGATGGAATACCGTTTTCTAAATAAGAATCACTATTGTATCGAATACTACCTTTACCATATAAAGAAATAGCGTACATACATTTAGAAATAACTTCAGCAACATATTGATTGTTTGGATATTTATTTGCTAAAACATAAGCTGCATATAATGCATTTGGATAATCTCTTCTTTTTAAATACAAACGACATAATTCCATACGTGTTAAATCACGTATATACTCAAATTGACTTTGACCAACTAATGCGTTAACTTTACCTGCATTGCTTCGGTTAGCAATTAAATCAACAACCGTTTGTTTTCGTTTTGCTGTATTAGGATGTGTAAGCTTTGTATCATCTTCGTTTGAGTTATTTCTAATAGAAGATACTTCTTTTAAAAAATAACCATTTGGAAGTTTTAAATACTCTGTTTCAAAAAACGATTTTTTAAATTCCACTAATTCAAATGGCAAATGGGCGTATTGTAAAACATCAAAGGCTTTTTCGGCTTGTTTTAAGTTATAATCGGTTTGTTCAAATAATCTAAAACCTTCAACATCAGCTTCACTTTCTTTCTCTTTCGAGTATTGACATTTTTCAATTAATTTATCATCTCCATTACGATCGTAATTTTGTCTATCTAATTTTTTATTTTTCACATACCCTTCGATATGATGTTTTTTTGTGTAGTGAGAAATTTCGTGGCATAAAATATAAGCTAATTGCGCTTCTGTTTCTACTTGAGCAATTAGGCCAATATCAATAAACATATAACCTTTATCGTAACTATAAGCATTAACTACTGGCGATTTAAGTGTGTAAATATGTAGTTCGTTTCGTAAAGTTGGATTATTTTTTAAAATAACATCAGCTACTTTATTAAGATATACAGTTACTTCATCATTAATTAAGGTATTACCACTTTTTACAATTTTTTCAATTTCGTAATTAGCTTCTGTTAAATAGTTTGATTTAATATACTTATCATTTTCATGATTTTTGTTAAGGTCTGATATATCCTTTTGAATAACATTACGGATGTTTTGTGTAAACACATCTGGCAAAGTACCCGAAGATTTTAAGGGCACAAAATTATCTTTTAAATTTTGCTGAGAAATTGCAAGCCCTGAGAGCATTACAAAAGGAATAATAAATTTTATCATATAGAGATTTTGTAGTTGTTAAATATAATAAAAAAACCTCTTTGATATCAATCAAAGAGGTTTAAATGACTCTATTTAAGTTATATTTTTAGATTACTCGAATTTAATTTTAGCAAATCTATCTTGTCCTCTATCTTCAGTATAGATAAATATCTCATTATTTGCTCCTGGTACAAAGATTTCGCAATCTGAAGGAGGAATAAACTGAGGATTACGCTCTTGAATTGGAGCAAAACAAAAGTCTTCGTTTTTCATTAATACTTGTCTGTTTGTTACTGAACCATCTTTTAAAGACACTGTATTACAAACAAAGTTAGATCCATGAATACCTCTTACAGATTTTAAATCTTCTGCCC
>SYEI01000149.1 GCA_005800865.1 Bacteroidota bacterium
ACATAATGCTAACGGATAGGTTGAATTAACCGTTTCTGATATAGTATACGTTCCACTTGGCACTTGAAAACTATAGTTCCCATTTGCATCCGTAAATGTATAACCAACACCTGAGCAGTGAATCATTATATTATGAATTCCAGATTCACCTCCATCAATTGTACAATTGCTATTCGCATCTTTATAAACCTTACCACTAATTGTACAGTAACAAGAATTGTTAGCGGCATTATAATTTACATAAGTGTGATTATTATTTGAGCATCCATTTGCATCTGTAACTGAAACATATACATTACCATAATTTAAACCAGAAGCGGTAGTTCCAGTTTGTCCATTACTCCAATTGTAAATATAGGGAGCTGTTCCACCTGTTGCATTCGCAATTACACTTCCATCAGCGGTAAATTTACAACTAGCTTGTGTTGCCGTTAAACCAATATTAATTGGACTGTTTGCATACAAACTTGCATATTTAGTTACCGAACATCCAACAGCATCCGTAATTACACAAGAGTAACCACCTAGTGGCACGTTACTAATTTGTGCAGCTGTTGAACCATTACTCCAACTATAAGCAAAAGGAGGATTGCTTCCACTAACAGATGAAAAAACTGCTCCAACTGTGGCTGGGCAAGTAACAATACTAGGATAAATCCCTGCATAAATATTACTAACGGGTGGGATATATACACTACCTGATTGAATACAACCTAGGGCATCAGTTACTGTAAAGGCATACTGACCAGAAACAACGCCGCTAATAGTCGTATTGGTTAAAGTGCCAGAAAATGTATTCCAAACAGTTGTATAAGGCGGTGTTCCTCCCGAAATATTAAGTGTGGCTGAACCTGTAGGAGCCGTGCATGAACTTGGGCTTACTGCATCAGTTACAATAATTGGAGTAGTAACGCCAATTGATGCCCATACACTTCCTGTGCAACCATTAGCATCCGTTGCAATCACAGTATAATAAGTGCCGCCAGCAACCGCTGTCAAAGTTTGAGTTGTTTGTCCATTACTCCACGCATAAGTATAGGGTGACATCCCACCTGTAGCAAAAGCAATGGCACTACCATTACTCTGTACACAGGTTGCATTTGTTACTGATGGATTCACATTTATAATTGGTGTCTGTTGAACCCATGCAGTATTCCATAAATCATTATTAATACAACCTTGAGCATCTGTAACGGTTGCAGAGTAAATACCTTGAATTAGATTACTAATTGAAGATGTAATTGCACCTGTATTCCATTGGTAAGTATATGGTAAAACACCCCCTGTTACAATTGCACTAGCCGTGCCATTAGTACAATTAGCCGCAGTTGTTGAATAGGTAATGTTAACATTTGATGTTTGTGCAATATAAACAGAAGAATCTCCAACCTGATTAGTACATCCAGTAACCTGATCTGTAACCACTAAACTATATTCTCCCACTGGTACCATGACATTATTTCCAGTATAATTTGCATTTGTAACAATGTTAGTCCAGCTATAAGTAAAAGGACCTGGACTTCCTGAGAAAGTAGATGCACTTAATGTTCCTGTTGTACTTGGACAGATAGGATTAATATTGTTTGTGTTTACATAGAATGGCACTGTATAATAAAATTGATTTGACACAAAATTAACTCCATCCGAAGCCTGGCAGTATATACTGCCATATCCACCAGAAGAGAAACCAGTTAATTGATCAGAAAGTGAATTAACATTGTTATGAAATACTTGAACATTCCCATTCCAGTATGTGTAATTGATAGGAGGCGTTAATCCAGTAACATTAACAACGCAAACCCCATTATTATTACAGGGTTGTGTTGTTACAATTCCTGTCATCGTTTGCGCATTTGCATTTACAACTCCTAGTATAGTTATTACTGCAATTAGTAGTTTTTTTTTCATAGTGATAGATTTTTTCATTTCAAATGTATATTAAATTTATTGTATAAAATTCTTAGTTTAGTGATAGGCGCTTATCGTTTAATAACTGGTACATAATTGCCAATAAGTGGTAATAAATTAAATTACTAACGCTATTGTAAAGATAAAATCTATCCCTAAGAATTAAACATCTGTTTAAGATTATATTACATAATCAAAATAATACTTAATGTATATTTCACTGTTATATCATTAATAACAAAATATATTGGTACACATTCAAAAATAAATCTACAAAGATTAAAATATACCTTATCTAGAAATAAAATTGATTACTTCATTAAAAAAAGAAATTTCAGCGTTCTGAAAGTGAAACAGAAGATTAAAGAATATGTCGCTAAGGCGAAACTAAATTTAACGACACGTTAAAATAATACGAACCACCAACTTTATTGTTCATGATTACTGGATCAGCCTTGTAATCCACGTCATCAACATTATACTTATAACTTAAACGATATCCAGCCTGAATGCTCATCCAAATAAAATTATAGATACTAAATTCATAAGTTAAACGTGGGCGAATTTCGCTACGATGTAGTTGTAAATTTTTATAGCCTAAATTGTATTTATCAATCATTGGATCCATATAATATGAATTACCTTCTAATTCAAATCCTGCCATTAATAAATTACGAGGATTAATTGCATAACGAACATTAGCTCTTGCTGGCAACAACATCTCTATGCCCCACTTTTTGTTTTTAAACGTATAATTATACAATACAACAGGAAAATAATTAAGTCCACCTCCACGATAAGCCTGCGTTATTCCAACACCATATTGCAATCTATCATGCGGCTTGCAACCAAATATGGCAGCGCCGCTGTACTTTAATCCATTGGCATGAAACTGATCGATTGTCCCCGCATTGTTATGGTCTGCTGCTAATTGTAAAATTCCAAATAATTTAGCATTGAAAGGTTTAAACAAGGTAGCATTTATGCCATAAGAACGCAATCCGTTTTTATTTAACGCATTGATAAGTGGATGCACAGTGTTTACTGGGCTCGATACGGTGTATTTAAAATCCAAGTAATTAACGCCCAAACTCAAAATCATTTTAGTGTTTGAGATAACAGGAAAATTGGCCGAAAAACGAGTGCCCGTATTATATTTTACATCAGCCGTATTACCAAAGTAAGCGCCCATGGTATCAACCTCAATTGAATTAGCTCCAACAAAATCAAAACCAATGGAAATTAATTTTGATGGACTTAATCCTAATATTTTTTGTGAGCAATACACTTTTGATTTATTAGTGGAAGGAGCATCAACCACATCGGCATACATCGAAAAATCCTCTTCTTCTGTTTTAGCTGTATCTACTGGAGTTTGAGCCAGAGTTATAGATGAGAAAAAAATGGATATAAGTAAAATATTGTATTTCATATACATGTGTTATAATATGTGATTTTACTTAGCCTTTATTGTAACTCGTTTCCACGTATCTGTTCTTCCAAATAAAGAAACACCAATGTATCCTCTTACCTCTAGTGTATTATCGTCTTTTAAAAAAATATTGCAATTATAAACACTTCCATTTTCAGGATCATAAATGGTACCTCCATCATATTCTGATTTGCCTTTGTAGGAGAATCCTAATAAATTGTTATACCCTAATAAAGGCACAGTTCTTTTAGTTTCGTCAGGATTATTTTTATCCACTTTTTTAGTTCCATCTGGATAAGTAGGTTCTTTTAACCAAACTATTTTGCCTCCAAATTTATCCCCGTACTTTGTTACTTTAACGCGAGCTTTACCACTTCCAACTTCCCATACTCCAACAATTTTATCAGATTCTAATACTTCAGTAGTTTGAGCTTTAGAAATATTTAAAATCAAAATGATCATCATTAAATAAATGTATTTTTTCATGCTAAGTATATATTAATAATTGATGGGGTGAATAATTATATATTGCAAAGCCACTCCAAAAAACTTTACAGTTCATAACAAACATACTAAAAAGATGTCAAAAATTACATAAATAGCCTCCTATTTTTAATGTGAAAGTTGATTCTACATAAAATTGTATATTTGGCTATAAAAAATACATGAAAAAACTATTTTCTTTAACTCTTCTATTTATTTCCTTTTCACTTATCTCTCAAAATGGAGATGCGCTAATTGGAACCTATATGACAGATAAAAATGAAGGTATGGTGGATATTATTAAAAAAGGTACTAAATACTATGGTACGCTTACATGGACAAAATTTCCTGGGAAATTAGATGCTAATAACCCTGATCCGAAACAGAAAACAGATAAGTTAGCAGGTAAGCAAATTTTAAAAGATTTTACGTTTAATGGGAAAGACTTGTGGCATGAAGGAACTATTTATGACCCAAAAAATGGGAAAACTTATAGTTGCAAAATTACTCGTGACGAAAAAGGAAACTTAAATGTTAGAGGATACATTGGCTTATCCATGTTAGGAAGAACAACCTTTTGGGTGAAAGTGAAATAAAATTAATAGCATGAAAATACCAACAATAAAAGGAATAATTGATAGAAGAGTTCTCATTAACTATACAGTTGATCCAGAAATAATAGCCAAATTAATTCCGAAACCATTTCGTCCTCATGTATATAAGGGCAAAGCTATAGTAGGTATTTGTTTAATACGTTTAAAACATATTCGTCCGAAAGGTCTTCCAGCATTTGTTGGCTTATCTTCCGAAAATGGAGCACACAGAATTGCGGTTGAATGGGATGAAAATGGTGAAGTAAAAAATGGCGTGTATATTCCAAGACGAGACACCTCTTCGCTAATAAACAATATAGTTGGCGGACGCATTTTTCCAGGAGAACATTGTTTAGCAAAATTCAACGTAGAAGAAAGCAATGGGAATTATGCAATCTCATTTAAAAGTTCAGACAACACGAGTATTGCGATAGAGGCTAAAAAAACAAACAGCTTTAACAGTAACTCAATCTTTCAAAATCTTAGCGCAGTATCCGATTTTTTCGAAAACGGACGAATAGGGTATTCCCCCAATGGCAAAACAAAATTTGATGGCATGTGGCTTAAAACCAACCAATGGAAGGTGGAAGCGTTAGAAGTTAAATCGGTAGTTTCAAGTTTCTTTGCTAATGAAACCAATTTTCCAAAAGGTTCAGTTCAGTTTGATAATGCTCTTCTTATGACAAACGTCGAGCACGAATGGCATTCAGTAGAGGATAAATATACTTGCTAAAACTAATAATTCAATAAATCTTCTAATGCTTTTTCTACTTTATCAGCGTTAGGCAACATCGTTTTTTCTAAAGTAGAGTTTAAAGGAATGGCTGGTAAATTTTCAGCACCAATCACTCTTATTGGCGCGTCTAATTTCTTAAAACAATTTTCAGAAATACGGGCAGCGATACTTTGAGCAAAACCATTAAATACTGGCTCTTCTGTTAACACTAAACATTTACCATGCTTACTCGCACTTGCAAACATTAATTCTTCATCAACTGGTGCAATCGTTCTTAAATCAATAATTTCAATTTGACCTTCAAACTTTTTAGCAGCGCTCTTTGCCCAATAAACTCCCATACCATAAGTAATCACGGTTAAAGATTTACCTTTAGATATATTTTCTTCAGAGGCTTCCTGCACTACTCTACCTTTACCAAAAGGGATGATATAATCCTCATCAGGCTCAATGGTTTTTGCATCTTCCGTACCTTTAATTTTACTCCAATACAATCCCTTATGCTCCAACATCACAACTGGATTTGGATCATAAAACGCAGATTTCATTAAACCTTTTAAATCAGCGCCTGTACTTGGATAGGCAATTTTAATTCCTTTGATATTTGCTAATACACTTTCTACAGAACTGGAATGATATGGTCCGCCGCTACCGTAAGCACCAATTGGCACACGTATAATACAACTTACTGGCCACTTCCCATTACTTAAATAACAAGAGCGGCTTACCTCTGTAAATAGTTGATTTAAGCCCGGCCAGATGTAATCGGCAAACTGAACCTCCACAATTGGTTTTAACCCAACGGCACTCATACCAACGGTGCTACCAATAATAAATGCTTCTTGAATTGGTGTATTAAATACGCGATTGTCTCCAAATGTCTGCGCTAAAGTTGCAGCCTCTCTAAATACACCACCTAAACGTTTTCCAACATCTTGTCCATATAGTAAAGCATTGGGATGTTTCTCCATAATTTCTCTGATAGCAAATAAAGCGCTATCTACCATAACGGTTTTCTCCTTGCCACTTGGTGCTCTGTTTCCTTTTTCTTCGGTAATAGGTGTTGGAGCAAAATCATGTAATAATAAATCTTCGGGGCGAGGATCTTCTTCTAATAATGCTTTTTGATATTCAGATTCTACAAAACTAATAGCATCTTCTTCAATCTTTTTAATATCAGAAGCATCCAATCCTGCAATAATTAATTGATTACGCAAACGAGGTAATGGATCTCTTTTAGCACACTCTTCTAAATCATCTCTATACCATTCTTTACGAACACCTGATGTATGGTGATTTAACAAAGGCACCTTTGCATGAATCAACATTGGTCGGCGCTCTTTACGAATGATCTCTAAACACTCGTTAATAGTATTGTAGGAAGCAATAAAATCGGTCCCATCAATGGTACGAGTTTCCAATCCTTTAAATCCTTTAGCGTAATCCGTTGCATCTTGAGAACGAATTTCACGAGCATGCGCCGAAATATCCCATTCGTTATCTTGCACTAAATATAAAATTGGTAACTTTTTTAAAGTTGCCATTTGAAAAGCTTCTGCTACTTCGCCCTCGGTAATACAAGCATCACCTAAAGAACAAACCGCCACTGGATTTTTTCCTTTAAAATCTTGTTGTAAATTATTTAATTCTAAATATTGTAAGCCCATTGCTACACCAGTTGTAGGAATAGCCTGCATTCCTGTAGCACTTGATTGATGAGGAATTTTAGGCATATCATCTCTACGTAAACTTGGATGTGCATAATAAGTTCTTCCACCAGAAAATGGATCGTTACGTTTTGCTAATAACTGTAACATTAATTCAAATGGAGACATCCCAATACCTAATAACATACTATCATCACGGTAATAGGGACTCACAAAATCTTGTGGCAACAATTGCAAACCCATTGCTAATTGAATAGCCTCATGCCCACGAGACGTAGCATGTACATACTTTGCAGTTATTTCTTTATTAGCTTCGTATAACTCCGCCATGCTTTTAGCGGTACACATTAACGTGTAAGCTTTTTTAAGAGTATCAATCGAAATTTTTTCTTTCACTGAAGTGGATTCTAAAATTGAAGTGGCCATGTAAATTTTAATATGCTTAAAGTACTAAATGTATAAAATTTACTTTATTCTACATAAAAAAACATCCCGAAAAATGGGATGTTTGTCTAATTTTTAAAGGAAAAGTAGCGTTTTTCTCGTTTTTATAACTCTAACCCTGCATTTAAAGCTTCACTAATCGTACTGAAGCCTTCTACACCAATTGATAATCGTACTAAAGAATTTGTAATTCCGCGTACACATCTATCTGCTTCAGGAATAACAGAATGTGTCATACTTGCTGGATGTTCAATATAGCTAATAACAGAACCTAAGCTCACCGCTAATTCCATTGGCGTATCAGGACGAGCAAAATAGTTCATTAATTTTACACCTGCTTCAAAACCACCTTTTACTTCAAACGAAATCATGCCACCACCATTACGCATTTGTTTTTTACAAATATCATAATGCGGATGACTTGGCAATCCTGGATACCACACCTTTTCAATTTTAGGGTGTTTCTCTAAAAACTCAGCAACTTGAATCGCCGTTTTACATTGGTGTTCCATCCTTACTCCCATTTCTTGAATGGTTAAACTATTTAACCAACTATCAAATGGAGAAGGTGTAGGACCGAAATCTTTGTAAACTGGATACACTTCTTTACTAAAAAATTCATAAGGTCCCATGGCTGCACCAGCAATAGAAGTTGAATGACCGCTAACATATTTTGTTAAAGAATGGATTACCACATCAGCACCTAAACGAAAAGGTTGTTGTAAGTACGGTGAACAAAATGTATTATCTACAATTAACATCGCTTCGTGTTGCTCTGTATATTTTGAAATGGCTTCAATGTCACATAATTGTAATGTAGGATTATCAGGCGTTTCAATTAACACAGCGCATACGTGAGGATGAGCATTTAACGTATCTCTAACGTTTTCTGGGTTTGTCGCATCAACAAAATACACATCAATACCAAAACGTTTTTGTAAAAAACGCATTAACGAATCTGTACATCCATAAACATTACCAACAATAATTCCATCACCTGGTTGCACAAAGCCCATAATAACAGTTGAAATAGCCGCCATTCCAGAGGCAAACACCAAGGAGGCTATGGTTGGCGTTTTTTCGTCAGACTTTAAAGCATTATCTATAATGTGTTGACATTCTAATTGAAATAAGACTTTTTCTAAATACTCGGTATTAGGATTTCCTAAACGTGTGTAAATACGAGCAAATGGTTTTTCGCCAGAAGGAGAATTTCCCACAAAACGCGATGCTCCATCAGCTACATCTTTAAATTTAAATGTTGATTTTTGATGGATGTTTGGTAAACCCGTGCCTGCACAAATGGCATTAAACTTATCTGCGTTTAATTGTTTTTCGGTTGCAGTAGCATATTTATGCTTACGCTCCATCCATTCGTTCCACCAGTAAAATCTGCCTTTCATAATAGTATATTTATAAATTTCGCCTAATATACACGAATTTATAAAACTAAAGAGTGACTTTTGTTACGAAAGAAATTTTTATTTAATGATAACGCCCATTTTATCTAAAAATGGAATCATTTGAAAATTAGCTTCAATAATGGATTCAGGTAAAAAAATGAATTGCTTATCAAATAATTGACCGTTCATTGTAAAACTTACCCAGTATTCATTACTTAAGCCAAATACTTCTTTAGAAACAGGTTCAATTAATTTATAATCTAAAGTTTGTATTTCTTCAAAAAAATGACGGAGTGTACTTGTTTTTTTCTTCACATCATTAATGACGCCATAACCAGTAGAAGTAATTAATACATTTTTAATACTCTCTTCTTTAAAATTAAAAATATAAGCATTGTATTCATCCAAGCCTTCAAACTCCTGAACAATAGCAATTGCTACGTCAAATACTTCTGGAATTACGATGTCTTTAATCATTATAAAATTTTAAACCAACTTGATTAAATAGTTTTCTTTTTTGCCTTTGCTTACTAATAAATATTTACCCCCGTTAAAAGCCTCTAAATTAATAGTAACATTTACATCCGTAACTTTAGTTTTACTTATACTCACAGCATTACCTGTAAACATTTTACGGGCTTCGGTTTTACTAGGAAATACAGATGCTTTATCTACTAACAAATCAACCACATTGATTCCATTAGCGACATCTGCTTTATTCACTTCAAAAGTATCAATACCACCTAACATTTTTTCAAATGCATCTGGGTTTAAATTAGCTACATCTTCGGCTTTAGATTTGAATAAAAATTCAGCGGTTTCAATCGCTTGCGAATAATCCGCTTCACTATGAACTCTAATTGTAATTTCTTTAGCTAAAGCTTTTTGTAAATGACGTTCGTGCGGCGCTGCAGCATGTTTTGCTTCTAATTCTTCTACTTCCGACTTATTTAGTAAGGTAAAAATACGAACATAAGATTTAGCATCATCATCGCTCACGTTTAACCAAAATTGGTAAAATTTATAGGGAGAAGTTTTTTCTCTATCTAACCAAATGTTTCCTCCTTCAGATTTTCCGAATTTAGTGCCGTCTGATTTTTTAATTAATTGAGTGGTTAACGCAAAAGCTTCTCCGCTTGCCTTACGACGAATAAACTCAGTACCCGTTGTAATATTTCCCCACTGATCAGATCCGCCCATTTGAATTTTACAATTCTTTTCTTTCCACAAATAATAAAAATCGTAACCTTGAATTAATTGGTAGCTAAATTCTGTAAAGGACATTCCTGTATCACCATTGATTCTGTTCTTTACAGAATCTTTTGCCATCATATAATTTACCGTAATATGTTTTCCAGCATCACGAATAAAATCCAAGAAAGAATAATTTTTAAACCAATCATAATTGTTTACCAACTCCGCACTATTTGCTCCACAATTAAAATCTAAAAACTGACTTAATTGTTTTTTAATTCCCTCCACATTTTTATTTAAAGTATCTGCATCTAACAAATTACGTTCTGCTGATTTTCCACTAGGATCTCCAACCATACCAGTTGCACCTCCAACTAAAGCCAAAGGCTTATGACCTGCTAACTGAAAACGTAATAAAGTCATAATTTGAGCTAAACTACCTACATGTAAACTATCGGCGGTTGGATCAAATCCAATATATCCTGTAACAACTTCCTTATTTAATAATTCTTCTGTCCCTGGCATTACATCATGCAAGATGCCACGCCATGTTAATTCTTCTATAAAATTTGTTTTCATATTTGCGTTTCAAAAATAGAAAAAATTAGTGGATTTTTTTCGGTATAAGTAAGATTATATTCAAATGTAATGTAAGGTCATTTTACTCTTTTTGGGCGTGACCCTTTAGGGTCGGGCTGTCGCTTCAATCTTTTGCGGGAGGCAGGCAAAAGGATTTACGCTTGCATCCCTCACGCAAAATTCACGTTTTAATCCGCGTTAGGGATTGAACGAAAATCCTTTTACGTAACGGAGTGAAGTGAAAGATAGCAGTGAAAGCCCGGTCCGCCAGCTGGCAGAAACGCCCTAATTAAATTTAACACATTTACGTAAAGGATATAAACTCCTTCATGGCTTTCACCATTTGAGGAATAGCCTCTAAATTAAGCGTATGTCCAACAAAAGGAATAACTACTAATTTGCTATTTGGGATGGAATCTGCTACTTCCTGTGCCATGTGCACTGGAAACAACGTATCTTTTTCGCCTTGAATAATAATTGTTGGTGTTGCGATTTTTTTTAATTCGGGACGATAATCCGGACGCTCTTTTGTAGCGCGCATTAATTTAAATAAAGCTTGCTTATCTTCGTTAGCTTCCTGACGAGCAGCTTTCATTAGGTCTATTGGAATCAAAGGATTTTTAAAATAACCCTCGCTCAAAACATTCGGCAACATAATATCTATCATTAATCCATATCCACCCATTTCTAAAGCGCGCCACCATGATAATTCAATGGCTTCGTAATAAGGTGTTTTAACAGCAAAAGTTGACATTAAAATTAATTTAGAAATTCGATTACCGTAATGCACTCCTAAATATTGAGCAACTAAACTTCCGTAAGATAAACCGGCGATAATAGCTTTATCAATCTTTAAAATATCTAATACACTAATAACGTCGCGAGCATGCACATCAAAATTACGCCATTCGCCTGTTTTATCACTTTGCCCTTGAAAAATAAAATCAATCAATACTATTCTATAATCATTTTTAAAATGTGGCGTCGTTAAAATCCAAGAAATCGTAGATTGAGAGAGTCCATTTAAAAAAACGATGGTTTCCTTAGCACTCTCATTACCTTGTACCTCAAAGTAAATATTTAGATTGTCGGTGGTTTTGCAAATCATAGTATTATAAAATTATTTCCCTCGTGCAAATGATAGATATTCAAATTTACGGAAAATTAATTATTGTGGAATTAATAAAATTAACCACATAGGCACATAGCTGTAAAGTGTAGAAAAGTAATAGATAGAAAACAAGTTTTTGCACATAGTATCTGTGTGAGAAGCGAAGCTTCCTATCCAAGACTTATAAAACCAAATAATCTATGTTTCTATGTGGTTTAAAAACTATAAAAATTTTAAAACAGCATTGTCCGCTACATTCAACTCAACTTCTCTTCCAAAATAAATGGCCAAGTTTCTATCAATATGTCCAGCAGGGAAATCAAAGCAAACAGGATAGTTATATTCTTTTACGGCATCTAAAATAATGTCTTCAGGAAACTTTCCAAAAGGAATAGCATTGTCTTTCATGTCTGTCATGCCACCAACAATTAAACCTTTTAACCCTTTTAGCTTTCCAGATAATTTCAATTGCATCATCATTCTGTCAATGTGATATAAATATTCATCCAAATCTTCAATGAATAAAATTTTATCTCTTGTGTCAATATCAAAAGGAGTTCCTGATAAGGAATAAATCAAAGATAAATTCCCTCCTACTAATTGTCCTTTTGATATTCCAGATATATTCGAATAATTTTCTTCGCTTTCAATTTGAATTAATTTACCAAATAAAGCGTCTACCATACTTTTAGTCGCTTCTTCATTCTTAGTGAAATTTAAAGGCATGGTAGCGTGTAAGGTTGCTACACCAATTTTATGAATAGCATTGTGTAATACCGTTACATCACTATAACCCACCATCCATTTTGGATGTTTTTTAAATTCCGTAAAATCAATTTGTTCTATTGTTCTCACAGAACCATAACCTCCACGTGCAATGATAATGGCTTTAATAGTTTTATCATTTAAAGCCCATTGCAAATCTTCTGTTCGTTGTGCATCTGTGCCAGCATATTGATTGCTCGACTCAAATAAATTTTTGCCCAACACAACAGAAAGGCCGTAACTTTCGAAAAAAGCTACGGCCGGTTGTATTTCTTCTTTACTTACTTTACGAGCTGTAGCAATGATTGCCACTGTATCCCCTTTTTTTAAATAAGAAGGTAGTACCATTATTTTTTATTTTTCTTTTTACCTTTTTTGTCTTTTTTACCCTTCTTTTCTTTCTTGGCTTTTACTTTTTTAGCTGTCACAACTACTACAGGTTTTTTAGCAATCGCTTTCTTTGGAGTAGTCTTCTTAACTGCTTTTTTAGGAGCCGCTTTTTTAACCGCCTTTTTAGGTGCTGCTTTCTTAACTACTTTTTTCGGAGCAGCTTTTTTTACTTTAGCAGCCACCTTTTCATGGAACTCAATATTTTTTAATTGTGCTTTGTATTTAGGGAAAATTGGTTCACCTTCAATATGCACATGAAACCATAATTCACCATTTTTAATACGGTATAAATTCATTTCGGCAATACCATATTTAGCAGCAATTTGTTTTAAGCTTGCTTTACGTTTTGGATTCCAAATTTCTTTTTTAAGTGCGATTACCTTTTTCTCATCTAACTTACGAGCTGTAGCGCCAGTATATACTTTACGAGCTGCTGCTTGTAACACATAAGGACTTTTTTTGCTATGTTCTACTTGTTCATCTTTTGTAGCCCATTTTAAGTTAGAAATATCGTTATTAGCCTTATTATGATCTAAATGAATCACAAATTTGCATTTTGGGCTATGTTTCTTTAAAAAAGAAGCGCCAATAGCTTGATGTGAAAACAAGGCTTTAGACTTCCCTTCTACATGAATAGTTGCCATAGGAAAGCCACCGTTCAAATGTTGTTTTAACACGTATCTGTCTTCAATGTTCTTGTCGTAAGACGCTAAGCGGCCTTTTGACGACACAGCGTATTTTTTACTAGTTTTTCCTTTAATGTGAGTCACCGGTTTCCAAATTTCTTTGTCGTTTGCTGCCATAGATTTGATTTTTAATGAATAAAGTTAAATGTTATCTTTACACAATTTTACAGTATTTTAGTTATTTAATAAACACTATGTCAACTACTTATAAACGTACACTTGTTACTTCCGCCCTACCCTATGCAAATGGTCCAGTTCATATTGGTCATCTTGCGGGCTGCTATTTGCCCTCTGATATCTTTGTGAGATACAAAAGAAGCAAAGGCGAGGACGTTATGTTTATTTGTGGCAGCGACGAACATGGCGTGCCTATTACTATCAAAGCTAAAAAGGAAGGCATTACTCCACAAGATGTGGTAGATAAATACCATAAAATGATGGGCGACTCTTTTAAAGAGTTTGGAATTTCTTTTGATATTTATTCACGCACCTCTAATAAAGTTCATCACGAAACAGCCTCTGATTTTTTTAAAAAATTATACGATAAAGGTGTTTTTACAGAAGAAGTAACAGAGCAATATTATGATGAGGAAGCAAAACAATTTTTAGCTGACCGTTATATTACTGGTACTTGTCCTAAATGCGCTAATCCTAATGCCTATGGCGATCAATGCGAGAAATGTGGCAGTACTTTAAACGCTACCGAATTAATTGATCCAAAATCAACATTAAGTGGAGCAAAACCTGTTTTAAAAGAAACGAAAAATTGGTTTTTGCCTTTAGATAAATTACAACCAAAAATACAAGCATACTTAGACCAACATAAAGATTGGAAAACCAATGTTTATGGACAATGTAAGAGTTGGTTAGATAGTGGTGATGGGCTACAGCCTCGTGCTATGACTCGTGATTTAGATTGGGGTGTGCCAGTACCAGTAAAAGGCGCCGAAGGAAAAGTGTTGTATGTTTGGTTTGATGCACCAATCGGATATATCTCTGCTACTAAAGAATTAAGACCAAACGATTGGGAATTATATTGGAAAGATAAAGAAACCCGTTTGATTCATTTTATTGGAAAAGATAATATTGTGTTTCACTGTATTATTTTCCCAGCGATGTTAATGGAGCACGGTGATTTTATTTTAGCAGATAATGTTCCAGCCAATGAATTTTTAAATTTAGAAGGTGATAAAATTTCGACTTCTCGTAATTGGGCTGTTTGGTTGCATGAATACTTACTTGATTTTAAAAATCAACAAGATGTATTACGTTATACCTTATGTTCTAACGCTCCAGAAACTAAGGATAACGATTTTACCTGGGCAGATTTTCAAACCAAAAATAATTCTGAATTAGTTGCAATTTTAGGGAATTTTGTAAACCGTACTTTAGTGTTGACTCACAAATACTACAATGGTTCTGTACCTTCTGCTGACACTTATACTAAAGAAGATTTATTGATTTTAGAGCAATTGGCAGCATTTCCTGATAAAATATCAGCTTCGATTGAAAACTTTAAATTTAGAGAAGCCTTAGCTGAGATGATGAACTTGGCTCGTTTAGGAAATAAATACTTAGCTGAAACCGAGCCATGGAAATTGATTAAAACGGATGAGCAACGTGTAAAAACGATTATGAATATCGCTTTACAAATTACTTGCAACTTAGCAGTCGTTTGTGAACCGTTCTTGCCTTTTACATCAGCTAAATTATTTACGATGTTAAATATGCCAATTTTAAAATGGCATGCGGCTAAACAAACCAGTAACATGGCCGCTGGGCATATTATCAATAAAGAAGAATTATTGTTTGCTAAAATAGAAGATACAGAAATTCAAGCACAGATTGATAAATTAAATACTAGTAAAAGTGCTAATGCTTCTGCAAATGCCGTTACTGCTATTGCTCCTGCTAAACCTGAAACTAGTTTTGATGAGTTTAGTAAAATGGACATTCGTACTGCTACTATTTTAGAAGCAGAGCGCGTACCTAAAACAGATAAATTATTAAAACTAAAACTCGACACTGGCCTTGATATTCGTACCGTGGTGAGTGGTATTGCTGAATGGTATAAACCCGAAGATATTATCGGACAGAAAGTGTGTATGTTGGCAAACCTTGCTCCACGAAAAATTAAAGGAATCGAAAGTCAGGGAATGATTTTAATGGCTTCGAATAGCGCTGGCGAATTAAGTTTTATGACAGCGACCAAACCTGATTTTAATAATGGTTCTGAAGTTAAATAACATATTACTGCTTATTTGTTTGATGCTTGGATTGTCTTGTTTCTCGCAAGAAGATGACACCAAACCACCTAAAGTAAATAACTTTAAAGAAGACTCCTCTTTTATTGCATTTAGTAAATACCGTGAAAGTGTAGCGAAAGCACAAATCATTTCCTTAAAAAATGGCGGTGCTTTATTAGTGCGTTTAAAAACCAATGCCAATACCATTAACCGTTTAAAAGCAGCGGGAAGCATGGATATGGCAACACAAGTGGAAAGAGAAACGAGACTAAATAATAAAGCCATCATTAGAGCCTACAGCAATGAATTTAAATTTTGTCCCGTTTATTTTTTTAATTCAGATTGCTCTGACTCTGTAAAACATAAAAGTCTTTCAGGAATATTTGTAGACTCCAATTTAGTTGTTAATTCAAGTATTGTTTGCGATGTTCCATTTTATTTAGTGGCCGAACAAGGCACTATTTATGATTCATCATTAGGATTAGTGTCAGAAGCGCAAGCAAGTAAAGCATCAGAAAAAGGCACTCCTGCTAAAGAAGTATTTATGGTAATTAAAAATCGATTTTTTATTCAACTCAATAAACCATTTCCTTATTACCAACAAGGCTACTCTGTAAAGAAATATGCAGACTACGTTAAAAAAATGAATACGAGTTTTTCAGATTTTTACAATAAAAATAAGGCTTTTGTGATTCCTATAGAAGTTAAACAGTATGTTTATTAAAACTCTGCAATAACAGTCTGAGAACCCGTTACCACATCACCAATTTTAATTTTCAGCTTAGCGTCTAATGGCAAATACAAATCTACTCGAGAACCAAATTTAATAAAGCCCATTTCTCCGCACTGCGTCGCTTTATCGCCTTCTTTGCTATACATCACAATACGTCGCGCTAAAGCCCCTGCAACTTGTCTGAATAAAACAGATTTACCATTACTAGGATGTTTTACAACAACGCTTGTACGTTCATTCTCTGTACTTGCTTTCGGCAAAGAAGCCACCATAAATTTACCAGCATGGTATTTGGCATAAGTCACATCTCCTGCAATTGGGTAACGATTGACATGCACATTAATAGGCGACATAAAAATAGATACTTGAATACGTTTATCTTTAAAGTATTCGCCTTCTTCTGTTTCTTCAATAACTACTACTTTACCGTCTGCTGGAGCAATAATAGCATGGTCATTAATGGTATGCACACGACTTGGGTGGCGAAAAAATTGAATCACCACAATTAATAAAAATCCTGATAATGCATATGCAAACCAATGGGCTATAGCAAATTCAGGAAATGCTAATTTGGCAATGCTAATAATAATAGCACTAAATAATATGGTAACTAATAATGTAGGATAACCTTCTTTATGAAATTTCATAGTATAAAAACTGTAAAAATAAGATATTAATAATAATTATGGGAAGTTATTTTACTTCAACATCATCAGGCCAATGCTTGGATTGTTGTTTTGAAAAGCGTAGACCTAACATTAACTCATGTGTGCCCGAAGAGTAATTTTTAAGATTAGTTGTTGTAAAATCGTAAGAGTAACCAATCATTAAATAATTTTTATACATAAAGCCAACTAAAGCTGTAAGCGCATCATTATGTCTGTAGCCAACTCCCAACCAAACTTGCTCTTGATAAATAACACGAGCTCCAACATCCACCTTAATCGGTGCTGGATTTGCATATTTAGCTAAGAAAGAAGGTTCTACTTTAAAATCATCATTGATATCGAATTTATAAGCTCCATTTAATAAAAAATGAGTCACCAATGTTCCTTTATGATCTCCATTTGGATACAATTTAATAGGACTTTGATACAATTGAGGCGCACTAAATCCCAAATACCATTTGTCATTATGAACATATATACCTGCTCCAAAGTCAGGAACAATTCTAGTTTGGTATTGCGTTAATAGATTATCATCACCTGCATCGTGCAAATGCAATTTATGTCCATCAATTCCCCATTGTTGTATTCCTGCATTCAGTCCTAATGATACCCTCGTTTTTTCTGCAATCTTAATATGGTATGCATAGGCTAAACTAATACCTACTCGTCTGGTTGGTCCAACAATATCAGTGTAGATATGTGTTCCTAAACCCATGTGTCGATTTTTTAAAGGACTATGTAAAGTCAACATATAAGTTCTAGGCGCATCTGTCATCCCTACCCATTGGTAACGATTATTTGAACGCATATCTGCAAAATTATCTTTCCCAGCTACCGCAGGATTAATTGCCAAATCATTTAGCATATACTGAGTATACTGAGGCAGTTGTTGAGCTTGTAAATTCGTTACAAGCAACACGATAACCGTTATGTATATAAATTTCTTCATCTTTTATCTAAATATGGTTAATGGGCTTGTGTATGGTTTAGGGAAATTCGGATGATTCAACTTCACAACATAATAATACGTTCCCACTGGTAAATTTTTTCCTTTGTATTGACCGTTAAATGGTATGGCGTATCCTTTAGAGTAAAACAATTGCTCACCCCAACGATTATACACTTCCACTTCGCAATCTGGGAATTGATCGATAAAATCAATTTGCCATACATCGTTTTTACCGT
>SYEI01000150.1 GCA_005800865.1 Bacteroidota bacterium
AATACCAAAATCATCTGACTTACTATTTAGTAGCAACCCTTCATTTCTATGTAATAACCAATTATCACCTTTTAATTTTGCGGAAAAAATATCTAAATCACCGAAGCCAGCTAATCCATTAGAGGAAAAATATAACATCCCATCTTTTCTGATGGTTGGAAAAACCTCATCACCAGATGTGTTAATATCAAATCCTAAATTAATAGGCTTACTCCAACTGTCTCCAACTTTTTTGCACATCCAAATATCTTGTCCACCATAGGTACCTGGCATATCCGAACTAAAAAACAGAATTGTCCCATCCATATTTAAAGAAGGATGTGCACACGAATAATCATCACTATTATAAATAAATGGTTTTGATTTCGAATATGAATTCCCTTCTATTTCACTGAAATATATTTTTGCTCTATTTACAAAATCTTTATTTTTCTTATTTACTACGTAATTTACTCTTGTATAAGCTGCCAGTTTACCATCATTTGTAAAGCTTATTGGCCCATCATGAAAACTAGAATTTACTTTTTTAGAAAGTAATTTTGATTTTTTAATAACATTACTTTCTATTTCAGCCGAAAACACATTTAAATATGGTTGGTTATTTACAGAAGACTTTTCAAAATCCACAATATCAGAAACACGTTCAGCTACAAATACTAATTTTCCATTAATAAGTACTGGACTAAACTCAGAACGTTTTGTGTTAATGGATTCTATATTTACTATTTCATATTCTTTTGGTTTTGATTCCCAATATTTAATTTCTTGACAAGATTTAATAGCATTTTGCGCAGTTTTACTAGTTTCATTATCTTCTAAATAAGCATAATACTGATTCAATGCCTCGCTGTATTTATTATTTGACTTTAAAACATTTCCGTAATTATAATTTACAATTACTGGAACCTTCCCTAAACTCAATGCTTGTGCATAGTAACTTTCGGCTTTTGCATAATTATTTAAAATGCGATGACAATCAGCTAACTTAATTAAAGCCTCTTGATTATCTTTTGAATTTCCTTTAATCACTTTTTCATAAGCTGGAATTGCCTTTGCGTAATTAAATTTCGAAAAATCCTTTTCAGCTTTTTTCATTTGTGATACACCAACAATGGCAATAAAACAGAAGAAAATGGATATATAAATTTTTATTTTTTTCATAGAATATTTAGGAACAATTTTACAAATAACGAGGTGATAACATTTTAGATTTAAATGTATTTAAGTCAAATCCAATCATAATCTCATGTCCATTACCTAATTTCCTTTGAACGTTACCTATACCAGAGTCAAATGAATAACCTATTTTAATATTATCAGTTACAATAACTTGAGCCAAAGCCCCAACCGAACCGCTAGACCTAGCAAAAACTCCTAACCATAATCTTTGTTTAATTAAAAAATTTAGATTCACATCAATATTAGAAATCGACTTTGTTCCCTTATAAATAATGGTTGGATTAATTACTAAATTGTCATTAACCGAAAATCCCTTGCTTACAATCCCAAATATATGCGTACTTAATCTGTAAGTTAAATCGTATTCGGTTTGTGCACCAGAAACATTGGTGTAAGAAATTTTATCTTGATATACATAAGCCGAATTTAAATGAGTAGCGCTAAAGCCTGCATAAAAAGAACTTGATTTTAAAAATAAACCTGCATCAAAATCGGGTTTTAATTTATTAGTTGAAATATTTGCAATAGCATTTACTTCACCTGGATCTCTATAATTAATTTTATTAAAATCAAACACATAATTTACAACTCCTGCTCTTAACCCAAAAGACAATTTCAGTTTACTGTTAATTGGTAAAATATAAGAAACGTTACCGTATGCTGCCGTAACTCTTTTAGGCCCAACCGCGTCATTATAGGCACTTAAGCCTAAGCCAATTCTTTTTTTCTTTAATGGTCCATGAAAACTAAAAGATTGAGTTGAAGGAGCACCATCAAAGCCACTCCATTGTTTTCTAATGTCAAGTACTGCACTTAACACATCTTTTGTACCTGCATAAGCAGGATTAATTACCATTTGATTAAATTGGTATTGACTGTATTGCGGATCTTGCTGAGCCAACAATGGCAAAGCAAAAGCACAAGTAAATAATAATAATAATAATTTTTTCATAATATCTTTTAATTTGTAAGTTCTAACCAACCTTTTTTCAAAACTTTACCATTGTCGTTTAATATTAAATAAAAGTAAGTGCCTGATGTAACAGGTTTACCATTAAATTTTCCATCCCAGTTATTCGTAGCGTTATCATATCTTGATGTTTTAAATACTTTATCTCCCCATCGATTAAAAATTTGCACATTATTATTTGGGTATTTTTCAATATTGTCAATCACAAAAAAATCATTCACTCCATCACCATTAGGAGTAAAACCATTGTAAACAAGAACATCACAACTCGAATTAATATCAACCGTAAATACTACATTAGATACACAACCAGCAAAATCAGTAGCACTAAACGTATAGTTTGTAGGCGCAACTGGTGTAACAAAACTTGTATTAGGAATACTATTTGTACTCCACACAGGAATTGTTCCTCCAATAATTGATAATATGGCAGTATCTCCAACACAAACAGCACTTGGTGTAACTACAGGAATAACTGCATTTCCATTTTGAACATCCACAAAAGCGGTACTAAAAAAAACACAACCGTTACTTCCTTGTCCATAAACTGTATACGTAGTAGGCGTAAATATTTGCAACGTTTGTGATACTCCTATTAAATTAATTGGTTGCCATAAATAATTATTAACAAGTGAGCCACTTGCATTTAAAGTTATACTTTGTCCCACGCAAGCCATTGTATTGCTTACAGATGCTAACACTGAAGGCAATGGCAAAACAGTTAAAGATAAAAATGCCGTGTCAGAACATGAGCCGCCATTTGTACCTACTACACTAAACGTTGCATTGGAAAAAGGTTGAATAATGGTTGTATTTGTAGTGGCACCTGTTGACCAGCTATAATTGGAAGCGCCATTAGCTGTTACCATCATTGTATATCCAAAACAAACACTAGTGGATGGTGTATTAATTGCTATAATAGGTGTATTTAAAACATTAATTGTAGCGTTTGCCGAATTTTGACAACCAAAAGAATTTGCACCAATCACAGAGTAAGAAGTAGACACTGTAGGTGTTACAGAGATAACATTAAGAGAAGAACCGGTTGTCCAAGTGTAAGTATTAGCACCACTCACATTTAATGATGCTATTTGACCAGCGCAGATAGTTGTGATGGATGGGGTAATGGAAACAAGCGGTAAACTAAAAGTTGTAACACTTATCGTTTTGGTATTAATACAACCAAATGGACCAGCTCCTGTAACCGTAAAAATAGTAGTTCCCAAAACTGTAGGTGTAATATTAATCGTATTACCAGTAAATGATGAAGGACTCAATGTATAACTAGCTCCACCAAAGTTTGAGAATGTAATAGAAGAACCAAAACAAACTGTATTAGAGTTTACACTTGAGGAAATGGTTGGTGTATTTACAACTGTTATAGTATCCTTTCTTATACCTATGCATCCAAAAGGACTACTACCAGTAATCGTATATATTGTAGTTGCTAAAGGATTTACAGTAAATGTTGATGAATTAATATTTCCTGGAATGGTAGTAAATGAAGCCGCTCCAGATAAATTAATGGTTGCCGTTTTACCCGCACAAATAGTAGGGTTATTTGGAGAAACTGTAATTGAAGGAATTGAATTAACCGTTACACCAATAGAAGCTGTTTTTACACATCCTTGCAAATCACTAACAGTTACAGTGTAAACTGTAACTGGAATTATAGTTGGATTTACAATGATGTTATTTGCTGTTGAACCTGTATTCCAGTTAAAAGAATAACCTGGAGTACCTCCATTTGCTATTGCAGTTATTGTTGTTGAATTACCAGCACAAACCGTTGGATTTGATGCGCCAATGGTAAGCGAAATTGCAGGAGGTGTATTAATTGTTATAATTTTAGTTACTGATGTAGCACAACTATTTGTAACAACACAAGTATAAATTCCTGCACACAATCCTGATGCAACCGAGGACGATGAAACTGCTGGAGTCCATGAATAAGTATATGGAGCTCCACTTCCTGCTACAGATATGAGTGTTGCAGAACCATTACAGGCTCCTGCACAAGTTGGATTGATTGAATTAACATTGACTGTTGGAATAGGACAAGCGTTAACTTGTATTGTTTTCGTAGTTGACGAATTTAATCCAGATGCAGTTACCGTTAACGAGATGGTATGAATACCCGCTGTATTAAAAGTGAGAGTTGGATTTTGTAAGACACTTAATGAAGGTGTAGAGGCAATACAAACATAATTCCAAGATGTAATAGTGCTAGATGCTGTTGATAAATCTGTAATATTAACAGATTGACCTTGATTAATAACTGTTGCTGATAACGAAAAATTAGCCTGAATAGTAGCTGTTGGTGCACATAACCCATGAGTTCCTAATTGATTTCTATAAGGGCTATTAACCATTGCTGTTTGGATTCTGATTTTTTGATCCTCTGTAAACATATACATTGCTGCATCCTCGGTATAATCTGCAAAATTCATAAACATAACTCCATTTGGACCTGTTGGTGGCGTATTTGTTGGGCAATTATTTGGTAGATAGGGGTAAATCTGAGTGTTATAATTTGCGGCTTGCGCTGGAGGAGTATCAATACAATAATCATTTGCACAACTCGCATCTCCCCAAACATGCCTAATTCCTAGATAATGGGATATTTCATGAGTTAAAGTTCTACCAAAATTATATGGAGCAGAATAAGTTCCTGAAGGGAAAATATTTTGAGACCCACAAGTTTTTGCCCAACACCATAATCCGTCTGTGTTAGCAGTTCCTCCTCCAACAATTCCTATTAATCCGGATAAGGGAGGAAAAGTAGCATATCCTAATAACCCAGCAGATGGATTTGCATCTGTGACCCAAATATTTAAATATTTATTGGGACTCCAAATCGTTGCTGGCTTGATGAAGTTGTCCATCAAAGTCATTAAATTACCTGCTGTTGTTGCTAATGTAGGATTAGTTGCCCCAGCAATACTATTCCAATTCATCCTTTCAATTCCAGGTTCTGGTAAAACATTTCCTAAGGAATCTTTTAAAGCTAAACAAAATGAAATACCTGTATTTGAAATTCCAATTCTTCCTAATCCATCTTTACTTGCAACTGCAACAGCTGTATTAGTTGCGTATGCTTGAAATGCAGTTGCTGGATAATTACCAGTATTAAAACCAGTTCCGCCGTAATCATCATTTAAAACTTGAATTTGAGAATTTAACTGGCCTTGGTTAATGTTTGGATAAGTGCCTATTGCTTGTCCACCGTGGATCACATGAAAAATAACAGGAATCTGAAAGGTTGATTGAACCCTACTTGCTGCTGTCGTAGTATTTAAATATTCAATCACTTTTTGTTGAAATAAAGAATCATATTGTGCTGAAGCAATAGCAGTGCCACAACCACGATTAGGTAATTGACTGTAAAGCTTTGAAAAGCTTAATATCAAAAACAATATGAATCCTTTTATTTTCATTTTTAAGTTATTTTCCTGTTAACTCTACCCAACCTTTTTTTATACCATTTCCATTTTCTAATTCAATTACATAAAAATAGGTTCCACTGGGAAGATCTGTTCCTGCCTGCGTCTTACCATTCCATACATTATCCGTATTGTTGTAGTTAGTGGTATTCCAAATTCGATTACCCCATCTATTAAAAATAGTGACCGTATTGTTTGAAAAGTTTTCTATATTTTCAATAATCCAGAAATCATTTAGTCCATCTCCATCAGGTGTCAAACCGTTATATACTGTAATTTGACAAGGCTCTGTACTTGCAGTAATATTATAATTAAAAGTTAAAGAATCAATTGCAACACTACTAGAGTTTAATGCTAAAACGGTTACAGAGTATGTTCCAGGTATTAAACTATCAACACTAGTACAATTTTGTGCAGGGCAAACGCTAGCAGGTGTCCAAACATATAGTATTTGTGTCGCATTACTTGGAGCAGAATTTAAAATTAAAGAAATAAATCCATCTTGTTTATTTAAACAACTTTCGTTTTGAAATAAAGGTGTTACGCTTAAACTAAAAACACCTACAATATCGGGTTGTAAAAAACCTTGGGTAATAATTGAGTTAGCATTACTAACGGTTGAAATAATTGGTTCTCCAATATTATAATATACCTCAACTCCAGTTGAACCAACTGGTCCACCGCCTCCTGCAGAATTTATAACCGAAGGGGTAACAGTTTGAGAGAATTGTTTTGCAACAATACCTAAAACAAATATGATTATTAGATAATATTTCATTGTATTATTCAATTACCATATAGTTAAATGTGTATGTTCTCACAATTGCAGCCGTTCCAACATTAAAGAAAATGCTAAATCCTGTATTTGAGACAGTTGAAACATAACCTTGAACTCCTGCTGCATTAGCATTTGAAGGAGTAATAATAACATTTGGTGTAACTCCTGAAGGATAATCTTTTGCAAAAGTAAGTTTTATCATTTCTTGGTTTGCAGGGATTGCTGTTGCAACTGTTGTAATGGAAATTTTACCAACCACATCATTACCAATTACCGTTGAAGTTGATATAGATGTTACAGTTGTAGAAGAAGTTGCATTTGTTCCTGTAGCTTTAATATGTCCGTTTTCTACCCATAAAGATAAGGCCGATGAAAGATTTGACGGATTATTAGCAGCGTGAACAGCTGCACCTACCCCGTTATTGTATGACAGAACAACATCAGCAGAATTTGTGTTTGAGTTATTTGCATAATTTGCTACCACTCCACCTGTTGTTCCTGCATTTTTATATGCAAAAACAACTGGTCCGGTTCCCGTATTTGTTAATTCTGATGTTGCCATACCATTCGCTCCTGTTTGAGCATAAATAGCTCTACCAGTTCCGGCAAATGACATGATTACATCTCCTGAATTAGAATTTGAAAAATTTGCAGTTGGAGTTGTGGAACCAGAACTAGATGCATTTATAGCTCTACCTGACGAAGCATTTGCATTGATAGCATTTCCTGTGTTGTAATTTATTGCATTTATAGCCGCAGAAGAGCTGAAATTGTCAAACTGAGAAGTAGCCCCATTACTATTAGTTCCATAAATAGCAACACCCGAAGAGTTTGAATTTGCTTGAATAACAGCAGCAGTATTTGTTGAATTTGTATTTATTGCATATATTACTGTTCCAACTCCATTATGCTGGGCTTGAATTGCGCTTGCAGTGCTTCCAGAATTATTTACCTCTATATAAGCTGCATTACCAATACCAAAATGCCTTAATTGTAATCCATTACTTCCGTTAGAAGGATTATTAATATCTAATGCTAATCCATCTAAGCTAGCGGCATTATTTTTTATATCTAAAGATGCATTTGGAGTATTAGTTCCAATGCCTACTTTATCAGTTATGTTTGATAAAGTAACAATACTTGCGCCTTGAATCCATGGGGATAAACCTGCACCAGGCTGCCAACTAGCATTACCAGTAGCATCAGATGTTAAAACATGCCCCGCAACAGCTCCTAAAGGAATTCTTAATCCCGATATGACTTCTAAATTACCTGTTCCGTTAATTTTAAAAGCATCCTTGTTACTGTTTGTACCAGTTGGTACTGCTGCAAATATCAATTCGGTCCCTCTGGTTCCAGTTGTAACATTCTCAGTTGTTTTAGCGTAAATTTTAGCGCCATCTCCGTAAGTTGAACCATCATGGCCTGCAAAATTTAATTTACCTAATTCCTCGTTAATAAGAACTTGAGTTCTTGGTCCTGCTCCAGCATTATTATTTCTTACCAAATTAAGTTGACCTGATTGACCAAACCCTTCAGATGCAATTCCACCCTGAGCAGTTGCTGTACTTGTCATAACATGAAAAGTAGTTAATGGTAAATTTAAATTATTAATAAAAACATTTCTATCACCATTAATTAAAAACACTTGTCTTTCATTAGTTCCATTATTATGAGCAATATTAAAGGCATCTGCCACTCCGCCAGTATTATTTCTTGCTTCAAATGAAAAATAACGACTAGATCCAGTGTTTGAAAATTTCACTCTACCAAAATCACTTATTGTGGGTGAAATTATATTAATATGCGGTGATGCAGGTGATGAAGCGTGAGAAACACCTAACCTTCCTCCTAACGAGTTATTAATACCAACTCCAACACTATTAGTTAAGGTACTTGGATAAATAACACCACTAGTTACCGACCAATTATTAATAGACGATAAATTAACCGTATTAGTTGTAGAACCTGATTGTAAGGTTGTTCCTGATAAAGTTAATGTTGGTGTTACTGCAATAGTTTGCGTTCCTGTAGTAAATACACCAGTATTATTATTGTAAGTAGACATAGGAACGTTTACTGTATAATTTGGAGAAACATTATTTACAGTGGCAACACCTGTACCAGTAATTGTTGGCGTAACTGCTGGAGACGTATTACTTATTGTGAAATTTGGTGCTGTACCTGTCACTGAAATTCCAGCACCTTGAGTATAATTATTTAAAGTATGAGTGTTAATTGCCAAACCATCTGTTAATCTTAAAACGTTAGTAGATGGCGTATATGTTAACGCCGCCGGAGTAATTGTGATATTTCCACCAGCAGGTGTTAAAGTGATGATTGAGTTACTTGCAATTGATAACCCTTGAGTAGAACTGATGGTTTGATTTGGGTAGGTTCCAGAAACCGTAATCCCTGCCGTACCTGTTAAAGTAGGTGTTACAGAAGATAAGGTATAATTTGGCGCTGTTCCTGCTACAATTATGTTAGTTGATGGTGTAATTACAGTTGTACTACTCGTAGGAATTGTTAATGTTTGATTTGGGTATGAACCTGATAACGCTCCTCCAATAACTGATAAAGTTGGTGTAACAGACGATATCGTGTAATTTGGAGCAGTTCCTGCTACACTAATATTTGTGGAAGGAGAAATAACGGTTGTACTACTGGTAGGAATTGTTAATGTTTGAGTTGGATAAGTACCTGATAATGCTCCACCAGTTACCGACAATGTAGGAGTAACCGCACTCACCGAATAGGTATTACCTGATGGTGTTACTGTAATATTTGAATTACCTGAAACAACAGTTGGAGTGGGAAGAGAAACAGTATTTGTGGTTGGACCTGAACGAAGCACGTTACCTGCTAAAGATAACGTTGGTGTTACTGCAATAGTTTGCGTTCCTGTAGTAAATACACCAGTATTATTATTGTAAATAGACATTGGAACATTAACGGTATAATTTGGAGAAACATTGTTTACAGTGGCAACACCTGTTCCTGTAATAGTTGGGGTAACTGCTGGAGACGTATTACTTATTGTGAAACTTGGA
>SYEI01000151.1 GCA_005800865.1 Bacteroidota bacterium
AAGTAGATGATTGATAAAATCGAGTTTTCTTTTATAATCCCAAAATACGAATGGCTTCTAAAATTCTTAAAGTTCCAATACCATCGGCATTAGCAGTATATTCTGGTGTATCAAAACTCACTTTTACGTGGCTCATCGCTGCTAAATTGTAAATCTCATCTGGTTGCACTTCCTGTACAATTCTAATCAAATTAGTACTGTCGGTTAAATCGCCATGATGCAATTTAAAGTTGACATGCTTTTCATGTTGATCTTGATATAAATGATCAATTCTATCTGTATTAAATAATGAACTTCTGCGTTTTACTCCGTGTACCGTGTACCCTTTGCTTAATAGTAATTCCGACAGATATGCTCCGTCTTGACCCGTTACTCCTGTAATTAATGCTACTTTACCCATATTATATGTTATAGAATAGCAATATTACGAAAAATTAACGAAAAAATGATGCGATTTTTAGAGGATTAAGCCTTTGTTAAACGAAGTTTTTTAATAGCTTTGCTACTCTAAAACCTATTGAATGAAAACTACATTTGGCAAACAAAACTATCAAATCTTAATTGGAGGAGTTGTATTAATTATTCTTGGATACTTATTAATGATTGGTGGTGGTAGCGAAGATCCAAATGTGTTTAATCCAGCTATTTTTGATACACAACGAATTACTATTGCTCCAATGGTTTGTTTATTAGGTTTTGTGACGATTATTGTTGCCATTATGTGGCGTCCAAAAACTAAAAGCGAAGAGGCATAATTAATAACTATGTCACTTGTTTTTAAAAAAACTATCGGGTTTGTTGTAATACTATTTATAGTAGGAATTGCTATCGATTACTCTAGTGTGAAAGTGTTTACTCCTAAATATTTTATCGCAAAAACATTTGGTTGCATAATAGCTGGGGTGATTTATTTTTTTGTAATGACGTACTTTTCTAAAAAAGCTAAATGACGTACTTCGAAGCATTAATTATTGCAATTATTGAAGGTTTAACTGAGTTTTTACCTATTTCTTCAACTGGGCACATGATGATTGCGACTGCCTTATTGGGCATTAAAGCAACTCCTTTTGTAAAATTATTTACCATCGCCATTCAATTAGGTGCTATTTTATCTGTGGTAGTTCTTTATTTTAAACGATTCTTTAGATCATTTGATTTTTACACCAAATTAGTGGTAGCCTTTATTCCTGCTGCAATTTTTGGAGTATTGCTAGGCGACTATATTGATGCAGCTCTCGAAAATTTAATGGGAGTTGCTGTTGCCTTATTTATTGGAGGAATTGTATTACTATTTGTAGATAAATGGTTTAAGAACAATAACCAAGATGCAGAAAAAGATATTACTTATCCTAAAGCTTTGAAAATTGGATTACTTCAATGCTTAGCGATGTGGCCTGGCATGAGCCGAAGTGCTTGTACAATTATTGGAGGAATGACTCAAGGGTTAACACGTAAAAATGCTGCTGAGTTTTCGTTCTTTTTAGCAGTACCAACCATGTTTGCTGCTACAGCAAAAAAATTATTGGATTTTTATAAAGAAGGAATCTCTTTAAACGGACAAGAAATTAATATTTTAATTTTTGGAAATATAATAGCCTTTATAGTAGCTCTTCTAGCAATTAAATCATTTATTGGATTTTTAAACAAGTATGGATTTAAAGGCTTTGGTTGGTACAGAATTATTGTAGGAGGAATTTTAATTGTGTTATTTTTACTTAAAGTTCCTATCGAAATTATTTAATTCCTAATAAGGAATAATAGCAATGCCGATAGAATAAGGATTGATGCCTTTTGGTCCGCCTGTTGTAAACACTTCGCTAAAATAATAGCTAGCCGTTAAACACACTTGTTCCACACCAATTCTAAATACAACTCCATAACGCCAAGGATTTACATTTTTGATATTGTATACTCGTATTCTTCCATCAGCATCATCACTCTTTTTAAAGTTAGACATCACATAACCCACTTTAACGCCAAGCATCATTTTAAATACGGTGGTTGTTTTTGTTCTAAACCTTAATTCTAAAGGAATTTCTACACTGCGCTCGTTATATTTATTGGCATTGTATGGAATGGTTTTTGGCGCTATAAAGGTTGTAGGATTTTGATTCATGCTATCTAATTGATATTTAATATCAGCATTAGAACTAAAATTATGAAAATAAAATCCTAAACCGTAACCAAAACTAAAATTTGAATTTTTAATAGGCTTATCAAACAAAGTGTAAAAACTAAACCCTATACATTTCCAATCGGGCTTTATCCCTTTTGGTATTCCGCGCCAACTGGTGTAATTAGGCTCTAAAATAAGCCTGTCTTTGGGGTCTGACTTATAATTTTTAAGGTCGAACTCTGAAGCCAATTTTTTAAGTTTAGACGTGTCCTTTTGCGCTTGTAAATAAAAGCACAGCATTACCATCACTAAACTATACAAAACCTTTTTCGTTGTCATCATTCAAAAGTAAGGGCTTTTTTGGAGATAAAAAAACAAATTAAGGCTAGCCTAGTTGAGCCTAATTTACGTACCTTTGTACTCCAAATTTTAATTGAATGGCAAAAGCAGGTCCAATTGTTTGTTCGTTTTGCGGACGAGACAAAAAAGAAGTAAAAGTTTTAATTGCAGGTGTAACCGGTCATATTTGTGATGTGTGTATTTCGCAAGCATTTAAAATTGTGAGTGAAGAAGCAGGCGCTCAAGGCAACCAACAAGTACAACATGCTTTAAGCGTATTAAAACCTCATGCTATTAAAAAACATTTGGATGAATATATTATTGGACAAGACGAAGCAAAAAAAATATTAAGTGTAGCGGTTTACAATCACTTTAAACGTGTGGCTCATGTAGCTGATACCAAAGAAGAAATTGAAATAGATAAATCAAACGTTATTTTAGTGGGTGAAACTGGAACAGGTAAAACCTTAATGGCTCGTACCATTGCTAAATTATTAAATGTACCTTTTTGTATTGCTGATGCTACTGTGTTAACAGAAGCTGGTTATGTGGGCGAAGATGTTGAAAATGTATTAACTCGTTTATTACAAGCTGCTGATTATGATGTGCCAAGTGCAGAACGCGGTATTGTGTTTATTGATGAAATTGATAAAATTGCCCGCAAAAGCGATAATCCTTCTATAACACGCGATGTAAGCGGTGAAGGTGTGCAACAAGCCATGTTAAAATTATTAGAAGGCTCGGTAGTGAATGTACCACCACAAGGTGGACGAAAACATCCAGATGCTAAAATGATACAAGTAAACACTAAAAATATTTTATTTATTTGCGGTGGTGCTTTTGATGGTATTGATAAAAAAATTGCGCAACGTTTAAATACACAAGCTGTTGGTTATTCGGCTTCAGTAGCTAAAGACGAAATTGATAAAGCCAACTTATTACAATACGTTTCTCCGCAAGATTTAAAATCTTTTGGTTTAATTCCTGAATTAATAGGACGTTTACCTGTTTTAACTTACTTAAAGCCTTTAGATAAGGCAACGCTTCGCTCAATATTAACGGAGCCTAAAAACGCCTTAATTAAACAATACAAGCACTTGTTTAAAATGGAAGGGATTAAATTAGAATTTGA
>SYEI01000152.1 GCA_005800865.1 Bacteroidota bacterium
TATAGAAAATACGTTTTTCTGGGGCACGAACAATACGATGGATTAACATAGCATCTTCCATCAAAATATATTGTTTATATAATTTTGCGTCTCCAATTAAAACGTCCAATAACTCATGAATTTCGAGGCGATTATTTAAGAATAGTTTTTTAGCACGCTCTGAATTAAAGATGCTTATGGAACTACTTTTCTCAATTTCTCTTATAGAAGTTAAGAACCCTTTTTCATGAACAGGAAATTTCCAAATAGAAATGCCCTGATCTAAGTAGCTACAAAGTATTCTGAAAAGTTTTGGATGTGTCACCGAGTCTAAATTGATGTGGTATTGTGTTTTCCAATTTGAACGTAAGACACCAATTCTAGAAGTGTTTGATATGTCGTATTCTTTATTAATAAGCTTATTTATCCATTTTTCTAAATGTTCTTTCCCTTTTCTTTCAATAATTGACCTCTCAAGATGATCTTGTTTGATACGATTTGATTTATATAAATTTCTGTATTCATTTATTGATAAGGACACTTTATATCCAAACATTTTTTCTGCTTTTCTAATGGCTTTATCCCATTTTAAATTTTGAAAAGCATGTAATGTATTATGGTGAATGAAATCTTTTAAGGGAGCTTGTGCGGGTAAATAATGTTTTAAGTCATGAAGGACTTCATGTTCATTAAAACTGTTGTGTTGTGCGCTCATAATTTCTTGTTTTAATTGAGTTAATTATAATTAAAAGGATATTTGGTATTGTAATACCACTTGTCCTCGTCTTGCATTTTTTGTTTCGTGTATATCACCGTTGATTTCTGTATTAAATATTGGACGACTTTGATAGTCTAATGATATTTTGGAATTTTGACCAGCAATTATCCAGTTTAAGCCAATGTCATAAATCAATACTGGGTCTTTTAGTTTTTGATACATAGCATAAGAACCAGATATGTATGGTTGTATCGTTCCATTTTTGCTAAATAAATTTTTCTTAAATAAATAAGCTGCTTGTACATAAACTACTTGGCCAGTACCAACTAATGGAGCAGAGTTGCCTGCACCATTATAACTTGCTGTTCCAATTGTTCCGTTTGCTGTATTCATAGCACCCGCATTGCGAATGTAATTTGGACCAAAATCATAATTTAAGTAAGCTGCATAAGCTGTAATGGCATTTTGTTTTTCTTTATTTAAATAAGAATCATAAAATACGTCTACAGCAAATTGTTTCATAGGGGTTGATATGGTATCCATGTTCGCATTTCTATACCACATCGCATCTTTTTGATAGGTAAATCCGCCACCAACATTTAACACACGTTTTTTACCTAAGTAAGAACCTGCACTATAAGGTAATAGATTGCTTTCTTTATCAAAGAATTGCCATTTTACATAACCTTGGTATTGCATCTCAGGTGCTTTGGTTGAAAATGCTGCTGAGTTTGTGCCGCTTAATGCCGCTACAGTTGTTAAAGAATTTTGAATGGGAAATGGATTAGCCGCAGCAAATCGGTAATCTAATCCACTAATTTGCCCTTTTGCGTACACTCCTAATTTTCTAACAAATTGATCTGTTAGATCATTCGTGCTTTCTTCAATGGTAGGTAAATCCATACCTAATATATTTGCAACACCAGAGGATGTATAACGACAAGTGCCATTCCAGCCATTTAAGCCACAACCAAGAGTAAAATAGTTTTTATATATTTTATATTCCGCAGTTACATCATGCAAAAATAAACCGGGTTTACGTGCTGATAGGCTATTAAAACTATTAATGCCAAATTGCGTGTAAAAAAATACTTTTTTAGCTACTTGTCCCATCACTTGATAACGTACTCGTCTTAAACCAACATCGAAGGTTTCTTTTTTTGGAGTACCATAAATCGTTGAACCTGGATTGTTATCGTTATATCTTACCCAAACTTGTGCAAGCCCGGTTCCTTGAATATAACGGGTACTATCGTCATTTAAATAAATCTTTAGTCCATCTTTAAATCGAGCACTAGGAGACTGCGCAATTGTATTTATTGTAATACAGATTGCAATTAATAAAATAATTTTTTTCATTTTTATATTTTAAAGAATGAATATTATAAATATGGTCTTGCTAAGTCTTAGCAAATCAAAAGTTGAAAAACTATGAAATAAAACATCAATTGATTGGCCAAGTTTTAGCAAGGATTATCTGAGCATTAGCTCAATTTCAAAATGCGAGTTGATGTTGGCGCGTGTCCCAATTGTTTATGATTCTTAAAACCATCTACTTTTATGGTTCCAAAATTATCTTTATAATCTTCTACTAAGCCATTTAAAGTTAATATGGAAGTATGATCTACTATTTCGGCTTTACTCACGTCAATTATAACGTGTTTTCCCTGTGGCAAAGTAGCAAACACTTTTTTAAATCCTAAAATGTTTGAGAACATTAATCCTCCGCTATTGATAGTTACTGTATAATTTTCTTCGCTATGCTTAGTGATCGAAACCTCTGATTTAAATAAATTTTTAAGAGAAGCACCATTTACCAGGTTGATAATTAATTCTAATACAATACCTGTTCCAACACCAACTAATAAGTCTGTAGCCAATGTTACAACAACGGTTACTGTGAAAATCACAAATTGTTCTTTACCAATATGAAACATATGCACGAATTCTTTTGGATGCGCTAATTTAAATCCAACAAAAGTTAACATGGCTGCTAATGCTGCATTTGGAATCATTTCGATAACAGGTACTGCCACTAATACTGCTAATAATAAAAATACACCATGGAAAAAATTTGCCCAACGTGTTCTGGCGCCATTACTAACGTTTGCCGAACTTCGAGCCACTTCGCTAATCATTGGTAAACCTCCTAATAATCCAGATAAAGAATTTCCGATACCAACAGCTATTAAATCTTTATTAAAATCAGATTTACGTTTAAATGGATCTAAATTATCGATTGCTTTAGCAGTTAATAGGGATTCTAAACTTCCAATTAATGAGAACAAAATCACATACATAACGAAATCGCCAGCATGAGTACTTAAAGCTGAAAAATCAGCATTTAAGATTCCGCGGCTCATAAAATCACCTTTCATAACAGAACCATCAATAAAAGAATCAAAAATGCTTCCAATCTTAACTAACGAAAAGTTTGCAATAGCTCCTTCAGTTTTAATATGTAACACAAAACCTAATGGTATAGCAACAATCAATACGACTAACGGCGCTGGTGTTTTTTTTAATTTTTGGTGCTTCACAAAACTCATACCTATTAGTATTAATAAGCAAGCAATACCTATTTCAGCAATATGCGCATTTTCGTGCATGATGCTTTCTGGAATCATGGCTAATAATTCTAATGGTTCTTTTCCTTTTAGAAGTTTAGGGTCAATACCCAATATTGAATGAATTTGTTTCGACATGATGATGATACCAATTGCGGCTAACATTCCATGAATAGCAGCCCCTGGAAAGAAATCGGCTAGTTTGCCTAATTTAAATACACCAAATAGTACTTGAATAATACCAGCCACTACAATGGCACCTAAAGCTAAATGCCAGCCAGTATCTCCGCCACCAAATGCTGTTATTGCTCCACCACAAATAGCAATTAATCCAGCTGCTGGACCTTTAATGGTTAAACGAGAACCAGCAAAAAAACTAACCACTACGCCACCAATAATGGCAGTTACTAATCCGAAAATTGCTGGAAAATCAGAGGCTTTGGCAATACCTAAGCTCAATGGTAATGCAAGTAGAAATACTAAAAATCCTGATAGGGCGTCTTTTGAAAAATTTTGTTTTAAGCCTTCTAATCCATCAGAAGGGATATATCTTTTTTTTGTTTCGATTGACATAATTTTTTGTTTAATTGTTTTTGATTCTTAGGACTTAA
>SYEI01000153.1 GCA_005800865.1 Bacteroidota bacterium
AGTATTGTAAACGTTGATTTTTACAAACTCATCATTTTTTAATGAGAAGTTTAAATGACAAACATCGCTTGTTGGATTAGGAAATACGTTTAATTGAATTGCTGTTTGTTCGTGTTCTTTAATTCCAATCACTACTTCAGAGTTAGTCGTTAATTTTACTTCAGCGGCATTTAAAATTATTTTTTCATTAAGTCCTGCATTGTATTCGCTAACAGTAGCAATTAAATAAATGTTATCTGAATTAAATCTAAACTCTCCAGCCACTGAGGTTGGTAAGATGTATGAATACGTTTTTGAATAGGTTTGTCCAATAGTTGAACCATTACTTGGTATGATACCTGAAGCGCCGTAAGCACCATCAGCAATATGATTAATAACGTATTGGTGTTTGTATGAGGCGGCGCTCATTACATAATTACTGCCAATTAAATTACCGTACTGGTAGTAGGGTGATGCAGGAATGCTATATAAAGCATTGTGCTGATTCCATTGATTGTCTGTACTATCACTAAGTGGACCGTATACATTATTTTCTTTAACGTATAGGTTAAGTCGGTAATCGCCTTTTACATCACCCACAAACGTACTCGATACAGTGGCATCAATTTGATTAGTTGTTGAATTATAACTGATATTTGTAATGGTAACGGTGGCGGGCACTTTCATTGCTAAACGTTGCGTGATATAGTTATTCCAATTGGGAGTTTTAACAGTCGTTGCTTTATTGGCAGCAAAGTAATAACGGTCAATCAATGCGTTTGGAAATTCAGGAGTATAATCAGTAACTAAAACATCACCATTTACTGTCGACATATTATCTCCATCATGAATGGAAGCGGCGATGACATTTGTGTTCGTGCTAACGATTGATTTTAAAGTCGTATAACCGTCTGGAGACCAAGCATGCGTTGCTCCAGTAAACTGCTCTACCAATACTTTTTTTGTTGGCGACGAGGAAGATATGGTTATAGAACCATTGATAGTGTCGTTGCTAGCAACTTGATCAGCTTGTGCGTTAATGGCGCTTGTCCAAATTTTAAAATTATTATAAACAGGAACTGAAGAATTATATAATGTCGAAAATGCAATTTCTCTGCTCTCTAAATAATTTATGGCAGGCGATAATACTTTTACTTCCGAAACGGTTGTGCCGTTATTCATCTTGTAATTAATGGTAAGGTTGGTGATAGGAGTGTAGCCATTATTTTTAAATGTGGCTGAAATCACATTATTTGTATTGATGGTAGAATATTTATAAATGGAATGAGACATTGTACTTGCATCAAATTGGGTCGATATATTTTCTACTTTAATATCATCTAACCATAATTGGTATTTATCGGTTGAGCCGTTTTTAAAAGCAATGCGAATGGTTTGTCCGTTAAAGGCAGAAAGGGATAGGCCTCTTGTTTGCCATGTATTAGATTCGGCTGTTTTGCTGTACATTAAATTTGTAAAATCACTTAAAAGAGGAGTAGGAGCTGTGCTTGTAGTTACATACACTTCGTACCCATCCGCATTATTTACATCTGGCGACATAGATTCCCAAGTTAAAACACTATTTGCAGCAACAGTAATGGTTGGTGTAATTAACCAAGCACTTGCAGTACCTATTGGTTTTAGCCAAGAAGTAGAAACTGCAAAAGTATCTGATGGATTTGTAGAAGGCACATAGCTTAACCAAGCTTTTTGTTTTTGTCCGTTTGCTCTAAAAGGAAAGTTACCGCTTAAAGTATCAGCAATTAAGTTTCCATTATTGATCGAAAACATGCCTGTGGGAACGTCGGCATACAAATATGTTTGCGAAGCATTATTGGTTGCTGTGGTTAAGGCTAAGTTATTAAATCGTTCGCTGTAAATAACTTGAGCAAACGATTGTTGTAAACTCAACGAAAGAAATAATAAGTAAAGTATTTTTTTAAGCATAGTATAAAAATAGTGAGGCCTAACATTTTTGTCAAGCCCCACAAAAATAGGGTTTTTAATTAAAAAATAGCCTTCATGAGCAGTAATTTGGGTTGTAGAATGCTATTTTTAGTTAAAATGTTCTAAAAACAAAAGGCTTGATGAATATACACCAAGCCTTTTGTAAAACAATAAAAAAGGAATTTTATTTAGTTACCGATAATTTTTTAGTTACAATACCCTTATTGGAACTCACTGTAACATTATATAAGCCGCTAGTAAGCGATTTAGTATCTATTGCTATTATCTCGGAGTTATTATTTATTGTTTTGGTAGTTTGATAGACTAGTTTACCTAACATATCTATTACTTTGATATTTATTTCTAACTCGTTTTCTAAATGAGGGAACTGAATGTATGCTTCATTGATAGTTGGATTAGGGAATAAATTAAAAGTATTAGCATTAGTTATCTCTTTATCGTTAATGCCAGTATAAACTTGATTACCATTTTTATCAAGTTTCATCACAAAGCCTTCACAAACTCCAGTAATTGTTGGGTTTGCAATATTATAGCGAACGCCACAAACTGCTACACCACTATCAGATGTGCCACAAATGCTATATGGGTCATAATAAAAATTAGGTGTATTATAAAAATTGTTCCATATAACATTGCCATTGGTATCCAGTTTTGTTACCATAATTTCCGTTAGTACATTTTGCGGAGATATTGGATTTTGCAAATTGGCGCCAGATTTACTTACTGTATATAAATAATTATATTTTTTACCTGTATTATTAAAATAGTTACTTGCTTCATGTATTCCGTTTTGCTTACCTAAAATGTTAGTTTTTATTACCTGATTATTATTTTTTATGATGGAAGTAATATTTTGATCATCCGATTGACAAGAGGCATCATAAACACCACTAAAATAGCCGCTTATAAAATAAGAATTTGCAGATATTTCTTGTAAGTTTCCACGCCATGAGCCCATGCCAATTTGTTCGGAGCAACCTGAGTTCGGTATTGGTGTTGCGCCAGCTGTTATATAAGTTAAGCTGTCCATATTAAAATGACTTACTAGGTTAAATGTGGTATCAAGCTCATGTACTTGTAATCTACCCAAAGATGAAGGATAATCAAACCCATACCCACATACTAAAATATTATTACCGTAATTAATCATGCTTAATAGCCCATCACCATTTAATGTTGCAGAATCTAGCTTGTTTAGTTGTTCATCTATTTTGTAATAATGACTTTTCACGTCATTTATAGTGCTAAATCCAAGAAATATTTGGTTGTATTTTGTAACAGAGGTTTGAATCCCACTAACAACATTGCCATTGTAGCTGTTAAAAGTTGTTCTTCCTACTTCTTGAAAATTAAGATCATATTTTATTAGTGTAGGGAATGTAATTACAAAATTTAAATTGCTTCCAATATATTTAACCCCGTAAATATAATAGTGATTATTAATTAGTAAAGGACGACCAAATGTATAAAAATTTGTGTCTATCTGAATTGAATCAATTAATAAACCATTATTGGTTATTTTAAGTAATTGAGTTGCAAAATAGAAATCGAGGTTTTGTTTAACAAATGGTTTTGTGTTAGTAATTAGTAAATTAGTAGTTCCAATTTCCTCGCAAATACTAAAAAAATTACTATTAATACTGTCTTGTTTAGTATATATAACTTGAGCATGACTAATTATATAACAAGTCATGCTCAAGTATAATGGTATAAAATATTTTTTTAACATGTTTTTAATCTGGAGTACTTCCACATGCATAAGTACCATAAGTTAAGTTTAAACCCCACCACATAGTATGTGTATAGGGAACACTTCCAGGCATTACTCTACCAAAAACGCCATAACTTGCAATGTGCATCCCCGAAGGACTAGATGGCAAATTGCTAGCAGCATATCCTTGACTCAAAGTCACACGATTGTTTATATCGCTACCATACATTAATGGTTCAGAACAAACTGTAGGTTTATTTGGTGAATAATATAATCCAGTCCATACATTGCCAAAATCGCCCAATTTAACAGTTACAACGTTTGCCCAATAAAAGCCAGGACAAGATCCAATTGCGATGTTGCAATTAAGTTTTGCTGCACAACTATTTGGACCATCATTACCGCCCGAATAACAACTATAAGTTGTCATCCATGAATTTGACCAATTTGCGGTATAAGTGCTTCTGTATGGGTCACAAAGTCCAGTGGTTTTTTGCGCTAAATCAGGGAACAAGGTGATGTTTGCAACGTAAGTAATTTTTGTGTTATTGAAATATGCAGTTATATCAATAACTTTCACCTTATCCGTTCCACTAGTTTTTTGGCTAATGTATTGGTTAAAATAATTATAAGTATTCGTTAAATCAGCAGCAGTTACATTATTATTTACATAATTTATTTCATAACTTGCAGAATCGCAAGATGTTTCTGAACCTGAAGGTATTTTATCAAAATTGAAGTTTAATGCTGCTTCTAAAATCCAAATGGAAGAATCTGCATGAACATCAACAGAAGTAACACGTTGATTGATATTTTGATTAGATGAGTGAAGGGAAGTATTATGGCCTTTAAAATTTCTAACAGCCACTGTTATTAATTCAGGTGATAAATCATACATTTTCTGTTTCACCTCATTCGTAGGCGCACTAGCCTCTAACCCTTGAGGTTGTGGGTGGGGGGTAGTTTCATTTTTTTTACAAGCAAAAGTTCCTAATAAAAGGGCAGCTGATGCAATCATCAATTGGTTTTTCATATAGTTTTAAGATTAATTGGTTTTAGAAAATTTAATTATTATTCTTTAATAAATTTACCTGAGTAGTAATTACTGCTTGTTTTTATTTTATAAATATAAATTCCGGCGTTAAATAATTCTGTATTTACAGGTGTTTTGTTAAAATAAGATTTATTAGAATATACTATTTTGCTCAAGGCATCATAAACATCTATTTGATAGTTTGATACAAAAGGCAAATCAAAGTAAATTACATCTTTTGTCGGGTTTGGAAAACACTTAATTGAAAGATAATTAATATTACCTTGTTCCTTAATACCAGTTGAAATTAAATTACCATCTTTATTTAATCTAAGTATGAAATTTTCTCCAACACCAGGATTGACAGGAGTCAAATAATTGTATCTCAAACCAGAAACTAAAAAGCCACTATCTATGGTTTGAATTACTGAAACAGGGCGATAAAACATGTCATCGCCATAACTTTTTTTCCAAATCAAATTTCCCATTGTATCCGATTTGCAAATCAAAATATTGGAATTATTTGCTTGTAGTATCCCCCCACTAAAGCCTGCAGAGCCAACTGAGTAAATATAGTTATCTTTAAAATCAACATAATTTACATTATCTGCATATTTTATTCCTCTTGTACTATCACTTATAAGTGTGGTTTTTAGGATATGATTTGTATTATCGATTATTGAATGAACTAGGTTGCTTCTATCATTACAGCTGGCGTTATATACAACATCATAACTACCGCAAATAAAGTTTTTTGTAGGGGTTATTGGGACTACTTTAAAATATAATGCATTCACTCCAATTTGTGATGAACAACCAGTTACTGGTGTTCCTCCAGCAGTAACATAAGTTAAGCTATCAAAATTAAAAATACTGTTTGTTTGAAGTAATGTATCTATAATTATTTTTTGTGGGCCAGGCACATTTAGCGCCGCTGGAAAACCATTTCCTGCAATAAGAATTTTATCATCAAAAGTTTTTCTCATTTCTATTACATCGTAATTACCAATAAAAGTAACGGAATCTCTTTTGTTCAATTGAGTGTCAAGGCAATAGAACTTAAGATTATTATTCATATAATTTTTAACTGAAACAAATAACTTATTATTAATTTTAATTACATTAGAAGGAATTTCGATGGTGTGATTTAAATTATTTAACTTTTTCTTTTCTACACAATTAAATGAAGAATCAAATTTTAAAATGAAAGCGTCTTGTGAATTTACTGGTAAAATCAAAGTATCTAAATACACAGCAGACCAATAGTAATAACCGTTTGATTTAAAAGGAAAACTAACAGGGTTAAACCCTTTTGGGATATTGATACTATCAATCAATTGACCATTAAAATCATATGTCATTATTTGGTGCCTTTTTCTTGTAGGAAGTGATTGATTGTTATCTCGTAAAGCCAAAAATTGAAATTGATTAGTTTTACTTTGAGGTATCAAAGCAGAAAAATAATCTACAACTGCTGGTTGTTCCGCAACAATAAACTGACTGTTCCCTTTATAATAAAGGAAAACAGTCAGTAATATTAAAGTTTGTATTTTCAACATGTTGCTTTAGTTAGCTTCCGCCACCTCCACCTCCACTACAATTTAAAGTACCGTATTGGATTTTTAATTTCCAATATGCAATGTTTGGCCAAAAACAACATATTTGTGATGTTATTTCTAACGAAAGATCATAAGTGTTTAAGATTTGTAAACCAGCTGGACTTGATGGTCTATTTGCATATGCAATTGTATTACATCCTGATTTGTATTGATTAAGTTGAGCCGCTGTTAATATTTTATTTGCATTTATACAATAGTCACCAGCAGAAGCAATACTTCTATAATATAAGTATGCTTGATATGCTGAAGTGTTGAATGGATCGCGTGTAACACTTGTAATATTAGTATAATAGTAGCCATTGCTACATGCTGGAAACGAACAGCTGTTTAGTTTTAACTCAATTTGTGACGGTCCATCTAATGTTGGATTTCCACTACAAGATAAAAACGCGTTTGCATAACTAGGTATTACTGTTGCAAATTTACTTGGCGATGCTGTTTCAGATGTAAAAGGATCGCATGGTGTTGCTACTTTTTGTCCATTCATCGTATGAAACATAGTAATATCAAGTGAATAAATAATGTTGCCTTCATCTACTTTAGCTGAAACATCAATTACTTGAATTTTTGTGGTCACATTTATTTTTTGTGATAATAGATTGACTAAAGCGCTATATACATTAGCAAAATCAGCTCCATTAATTGTACTATTTGAGATTGGGGTTGTAAACTTTAAAGAGTCATTGTAACCTACTTCAATTGTTTTTGGTGAGTCGAAATCATAATTCAATGCAGCTTCTAACAACCAAATAGATGAATCTAAAGCTAATGTATTTCCGTTACTATTGCTTTTGGATACGTTACTAACATTTGTAAACTGCCCTTTAAATTTTTTGATTAGTTCTGTCGTGTGTTCAGAATCTAACTCATACGTTTTCTGCTTTACTTCATCTGTCGCTGCAGAGGAATTAGCTTCTAAGCCTTGCTGTTGTATGGGGGGGCTAGTTTCATTTTTTTTACAAGCAAAAGTTCCTAGCAAGAGGGCGGCAGATGCAATGATTAATTGTTTTTTCATACAATTTTTTTTATTAACTTGGTTAGGATACTAAGCTAATTTGTAATTCACCAAACATCAATATCATTATACAAATTATGTTGCAAGTGTAAGATTCTATAAAAATATGTATTTTATGGCTTGTTTCAAAAATTCAGGAAAAACAAAAGGCTTGATGTTTGCACACCAAGCCTTATTCTATTACTAGATATTATTATTTAATAACAGATAATTTTTTGGTAATGGAGCTTTTAGAAGAGTTAATGGTAACATTGTACAGCCCATTGGCAAATAGTTTTGTGTCAAGTAAAATTTTATTTGAACCACTAATTAAGGTAGTTGAATTTTGATAAATGGTTTTACCAAGTAAATCAATAATACTTATGGATGATTCTGATTCTTTGTCGGAATTGTTGATATATAATGTTGTTTCGTTACTAGATGGGTTTGGGTATATGTTAATTTCTAGAGTGTTTTTATGATACTCTGGTACGCCAACAAAAACTTCATTACCGTTTTTATCAAGTTTTAAAACAAAGCCTTCTAAGGCATTTTTTAGTTGTGGCATTAGAGTATCATATCTTCTGCCAACAATCACTACTCCGCTATCAGCTGTGGCGCATATCCCTGCTGGCTGATAAAAATAACCAAGCGTATTAAAATATTTTTGCCAAATTAAATTGCCACTAGTATCTATTTTTGCAGTTAATATGCTCGTAGGACTATAATTACCAAAGAAATTATTATTTGTAAAGCCTGAAACACATACGTTATAAATATTTGCACCTTGCCTAGCAGCACTAGCTGTAAAATTTGCATTCATTTCCCTTACCCCTCCTGACGTCCCATAAAACCCACCTTTTGTTACTAAACCGTTACTTTTAACTATTGCATATACAGCTTGGTCATCAAATGCGGTACATCCACTTGTGTATGAAGCGGGGAAATATCCAGCTGCATAATAATTATTATTGGAAATTTCTACTAGGTTACAATCTTGAGCGAAAATCCCTAATTCTTCTGTACAATTTGTTATACTATTTATTGCAACACTATCAAAGTTAAAGAGATGTATGACATTAAAACTTGTATCCATCAACATAGCTTGCGCGCGGCCAAGTGGGGATTGATTTGGAAAACCACCTCCTGAAATCAAAAGGTTACTCCCTTGTTTTATCATTGACGTAACTGTCGATGCAGGATATGTTAAAGTGTCTTTTATATCTAAATTAAGTGATAATTTAAAAATCTTAGCTTTTGGGTTATTTCCATAAAAGAAAGTAGTGTAAAGTTGATTGTTGATGATACAGGTGCTTTGTATAGTTGAAATAAACCCTACATTTTGAGAGTCTAGTTTCGTTTTTTGTACTTCATG
>SYEI01000154.1 GCA_005800865.1 Bacteroidota bacterium
TACAGTAAAGCCTTTTTCGATTCGGTATTGTTTTATTCTCTTACTGATTTCAAGTAAAATAGCTCCTTCCATGTTTAGTATTTGTATACAAAAGTTTATTTATAATAAACATTACTTCACAATTTGTTTACATATAGTAAACATTTGTATAGTAATATTGCACTGTAAAAATAGACAAAAATATGGAATTAATTGTATTTGATATGGCTGGCACTACTGTCCATGATGAAAATAAAGTTGGCTTAACATTGCAAACCGTTTTAAAGGAATTTGGTTATGATTTTTCTCTTGATCAGATTAATGTAGTAATGGGTTATGAAAAACCAGTAGCGATTTCGATTTTATTAGAAGAAAAAAGACCTGAGTTAATAAATAAAATCCATCAAGTTTTTGTAGCAAAAATGATTGCTTTTTATGAGCAGAGCAACGATGTAAAAGCAACTTCTAATGCTCATGAAACGATTCAGTATTTAAGAAAAAATGGGATAAAAGTAGCTTTCGATACAGGATTTTCTCGTCCGATTGCCGATGCTATTTTCGAAAAACTAAACTGGAAACAAGGCATTGATTTCGATTTCAGTATTACTTCTGATGAGGTTGAGCATGGACGTCCTTATCCAGATATGATTTTTAGGGCTATGGAGCACTTTAATATCGCAGACGCTTCATTAGTTGGAAAAGTCCGCGATACAATGTCAGATTTACAACAAGGTGAAAATGCAAAATGCGGATTAGTAGTCGGAGTGACCACCGGAGCATACAGCCGAGAAGAATTAGAGCATCACTATCACCATTACATTATTGACGATTTATCAGAATTAAAAAACAAACTTTAATTAATAAACTCATGAAGGCTTTACTGTACATTGCAGCTGCATTATTCTTAACAACTTCGTATGCACAAGAAGTTAAAGGTAAAATCAGCAGTGAATCCGGACCTTTACATCCGGCTTCGATTTTAGTTATAGAGCAATCTAGAACTGTAGACACAGACCAAAATGGTAATTTCTCTTTTAAACTTAAAGCAGGGCAATATCATTTAGAAATTTCAAGTGAAAACTATACTTCAAAAAAAATTGCAGTAAACGTTTCAACAAAAAATATTGATTTAGGAACTATTGTTCTCGCTGGTAGAGAAGAAAAACTGGATGAAGTAGTTTTAGAATATTATAGCAGCGGAGAAAGAAAAGCGATGGATATGCGCCAAAGTTCAAATGCTATTATGGATGTTGTTAGTGCAGATGCAATGGGTAAAATGCCAGATATTAGTGCAGCTGAGGCGGTACAAAGAATTCCGGGCGTGAGTATAGACAGAGATCAGGGAGAAGGAAGATACGTAACCGTAAGAGGAACACCGTCGCAATGGAGTTCGGCAACAATTAATGGGGATCGAATGCCATCTGCAAAAACCTCAGGAGATTTGCTTGGTAATCGTACTGTGCCAATGGATTTACTACCAACAGAATTTCTGGAATATATTCAGGTTGTAAAAGCAATTACGCCAGAATATGAGGGAGATGCTATTGGAGGAACGATTAATTATATCCCGAAGTTTTCTCCTAAAAAAGAAACTTTTCGTGCGACTGTTGCTATTCCTGTTAATCTTCGTGCGGATGATAAAGTGGGGTATAATAGTACAGTATTATATGGTAACCGATTTTTTAAGAAGAAATTCGGCTTTCTGGCCATGACCAATTACAATCGACGTACTTATTCTACAGATGATTATGAGGTTGTTTATGGTAATGCATTGCACAATGTAAATACACTTGATGTTAGAAATTATCAGGGAGTGAGAACCAATACTGGATTTAATGTCGCAACAGATTTTCGTTTTAACAGCCGAAACAAAATTTATGCACGTGGTTACTACAGTCAATTTCTAGACGAAGAGCAAAACAGAAAAACAATGCACTACTTTAATAAAACGACAAGTAATGCCGTATTGCGCTGGAGCACTGTAGATTATTTGTTTAAAAATTATGGAGGTGAATTTGGATACGAAAGTAAAATATCAGACAAGTTGAAGATGAACGCCAAAGTTGCGGCGTATACTTCATGGGCAGGTTATAATGGTCCATCATCAGCAACAAAAAATGACAGAGGTTATTATTATGGAAACTGGATACAAACTGTAAAATATGACAATTTGGTGAAAGTCGACGGTACAAATTATAAGTTTTTGCAAGGCGACGGACCTGCAGGTTATGTGGGTGATCCATCCAACAATATTCAGCCGCACTTTTCGGCACCATATGATCCAGAAAAATATTATTTGGACAGATATGTAACTTCAATTCGTAATGTCGAAGAGAAAGATCAAGTAGCTGCCGCTGATTTTAATTATGCTGCAAAAGAAAATTTGAAAATAAAGTTTGGTGGAAAATTTAGAAACAAAACCAGTACATACGACTACCGTTATATTACTTGGATTTACGATACAAAAGCGCCAAAAGCCTATTTAAATCAATGGGAAAGAGAAGCATTTCCAAGTAATAATTGGTTTCCAGAATTGAATAATAATTATGATAATTTAAAATTCAATTATCCAACAGAAAGCTCTTTTATTGACCCAATGGGAAATCCTGCGATTGCCAA
>SYEI01000155.1 GCA_005800865.1 Bacteroidota bacterium
ATAATTTACAAATTCCCTGTTCTACCACCATCAACCGGTAAATTAATACCATTGATGTAAGAAGCTGCCGGTGATGCTAAAAAAGCTACTGCATTAGCAATTTCAGAAGCTTCCCCAAAACGACCCATTGGTATTTCGGCAATCATTTCATTAGTTACTGCATCTAAAGCGTGACCAGTTTTAGTTGATTTATTTTCAATGATAGTTTTTAATCTTACCGTTGATGTTGCTCCAGGAAGAACATTATTAACAGTGATATTAAATTTACCTAGTTCGTTAGCTAAGGTTTTTGCCCAATTAGCAACAGCTGCTCTAATGGTATTGGATACACCTAAATTTGCTAAAGGTGCTTTTACTGAGGTAGAAATAATATTGATAATACGTCCGTATTTAGCATTTTTCATCCCTTCTAAACATGCTTGAACTAAAATATGGTTGCAAATTAAATGATTATTGAAAGCTGATAAAAACTCTTCTGTCTTAGCTAAATGCGCGGGGCCAGCAGCTGGACCACCAGTATTATTTACTAAAATATGAACGGTTGGTTGACGTTGCAAATACGCTTCAACAATTTGTTTTAGTTCATCTGGTTTACTAAAGTCAACACATAAGTAAGAATGTAACTGACCAGCCGCAGTACTTAGTTCCGTTTTAGTAGCTTTTAATGCTTCTTCGTTACGAGCAATTAATGTAACGCTTGCTCCTAAGTTTGCTAATTCTAAAGCAATGGCTTTTCCTATTCCTTGGGTGCTACCGCAAACGATGGCTTGTTTATGTTTTAAGTCTAAATTCATTTTTATTTTCTTTTATTTTGAAAAAAATCTTTTAAGATTGATGAGCATTCTTGCTCCAAAACTCCTTTAATAACAGCTGTTTTAGGATGCAATACGGTTTGATTAATTTTACTATATCCTTTTTTTTCGTCGCTTGCACCAAATACTATTTTTGTAATGTGACTCCAGTGAAGTGCACCAGCACACATCAAACAAGGCTCTAAAGTTACATACAAAGTACAATCATTCAAATACTTTCCGCCAATAGCATTAGCTGCTGATGTAATAGCTTGCATTTCGGCATGAGCGGTCACATCATTTAATCGTTCGGTATAATTATGTGCTCTGGCAATTATTTTATTATCGGCTACAATCAAAGCGCCAACCGGAACTTCGTCTGCCTCAAAAGCTTTTCGGGCTTCTTTCAGCGCTTCGTTCATAAAATATTCGTCTGAGTATAATTCCATAGTTTTGTTTAACCGCAAAGAGGCAAAGTAGGCGCAAAGTTCGCTGAGATTTTTAAGATTAGTTTATAACCTTCTTTGTATTCTCTGCTTTCTCTTAGCGTTCTTTGCGGTTATTTTTTATAATTTACCTAAAGCTGCATTCAATCTACTAATAGTTTCTTCTTTGCCTAATAATGCTAGCATATCAAATAATTGTGCGCCACCAGCAACGCCAGTAGTTAACACACGAACTAATTGCATATCAATTTTACCTAATTCTGGTTCCACTGCTGCAAATAAATCATGTAAACTAGTTGTTGTCCAATTATCTAAAGCAGTTAATTTTTCTGTTAGTTTCGTGTAAGTAGCTTTTGAATTTTCATTCCATTTTTTAGCCATTACTTTTTCATCATAGCTTGTTGGTGCTGCAAAAAAGTAAGAACCCAAATCATAAAACTCTGTTACTAAATGCGCTTTTTCTTTTATCAATCGGCAAAACTCTGTTACAAATGCTTTATCTTTTTTAATTCCTTTAGCTTCTAAAAAAGGCGTAACGGATTCAGCTAATTGCTCATCGGTTTGCATTCTTAAATATTGTTGATTGAACCATTTTGTTTTTTCAGGATCAAATTTAGCTCCTGATTTATTCACGCGTTCAAAAGAAAAATTAGCAATTAATTCTTCCTTGCTCATAATCTCACGGTTATCTCCTGGATTCCATCCTAACAATGCTAACATATTAATAAAAGCATCTGCCGTAAATCCTGATTCTCTGTAACCTACATAGCTTTCTCCTGTACGTTCATCGTGCCAGTTGATTGGGAACATTGGCAAGCCTGATTTATCACGTTTTGATAATTTTCCGTTACCGTCTGGTTTTAAAATCAGTGGTAAATGTGCCAATTGCGGCATGTCAGCTTCTAAACCTAAATAACGGTATATCAAAATGTGAGATGGAGCACTTGGCAACCATTCTTCGCCACGCACCGCATGTGTAATTTTCATTTCAATATCATCTACAATATGTGCTAAATGATACGTTGGCATTCCATCTGATTTCAATAACACCTTATCATCTACCTGACTAGAGTTTACAGTTACCCACCCACGAATGATATCATGAAAACGAATTTCTTCGTTACGAGGCACTTTTAAACGCACTACATAAGGCGCACCACTATCCATTAATTTTTTTACTTCATCTTCTGGTAAGGTTAATGAGTTACGCATGTTTTGACGCGTAATCGCGTTGTATTGAGGAGCTACTACTTTAGCAGCTTCCAAACGTTTACGCATTTCATCTAATTCCTCAGAGGTATCAAATGCAACGTATGCATGACCTGAGGCAATTAACTGATCTGAGTATTTTTTGTAAATACCTAATTCTTTACGCTCGCTTTGGCGGTATGGCGCATAAGGTCCATCCCCAAAACCAACACCTTCATTTGGCTCAATACCGCACCATTTTAAGGCGTTAATAATATATTCTTCAGCACCATTTACATAACGAGTTTGGTCGGTATCTTCAATACGTAACACAAAATCACCACCATGTTTTTTGGCAAATAAATAGCTAAATAAAGCGGTACGAACCCCGCCCATGTGTAAACCGCCAGTTGGACTTGGCGCAAAACGTAATCTTACTCTTTTTTCCATAGGGTGCAAAGATAATTATTAATTTAAACTGTTTTTAATAAAAAATGGCTAGCTTTAAGTCAGTGAAATTTAAGGTTATAAGATATTTTTTGGCTTTTTGCAGCATTATTTTTGGGCATAGTACTTATGCGCAATTAATGAATATTGATTCTTGCCTAACTATTTTAAAAACAGCTAAAGATGACACCAATAAGGTATTGTTATTAGATGCGATTGCTTGGGAAATCAGTTACTCGAGTTTACAAAAAGGCATCGATTATTCATCACAATCTTATAGTTTGGCAAAAAAATTAAATTACGAAAGGTCATACGCCAGAATTTGTAATACCCAAGCCGCTATTTATACAGATATGGCTGAAATTCCAATGGCATTAAATTTATGTTTGGAAGGATTAAAATATGCCAAAAAAAACAACCAGCAAAAAACTCAGGTTTCTCTCTACAATTCACTAGGGAATATTTACTCTAAAAGAAACGATACACAAAAATCTCTTTACTATTACTTACAAAGTGTTGAGCTATCAAAAATATGTCAGCCAGATATTTTACCAGTTGCCCCTTATGGCAATATAGTAGGGATTTACACTGGCTACAAGAAATTAGATAGTGCTATGTACTATGTGAATTTATGTTTAGACTATAATTTGAAAAACAATAATAAAGACAGACTAAGCAACAATTATGTTTCCTTATCCGAAATTTATTATGAATTAAAAGATAAGGATAAATGTTTAAAAGCTGCAATAGACGCTGTGAATGCTTCTATTGCCATTAATGATGATTATACGTTAGTACATTGTTATATACAATTAAGTAATGCCCATTATTTAAATAATGATTTAAAATCATCAATTGAGGCGTTAGATAAAGCTTCTATTTGTGTAAAAAAAACAGGAGATATTCCTGCATTGGAAACAATTGCGCAAGGTTACAGTCAATATTATGAAGAATTAGGAGATTTTAAGAACAGCTTGAAATATTTTAAAGAATATAAAATGTACAGAGACAGTGCATTGAATTATGAAACCATTCAGCAAGAAAAAAATGCAGAGGCTAAATATGAAAACGAGAAAAAACAAAAAGAGATTCAATTATTAGGTGAAAAACAAAAATTAAAT
>SYEI01000156.1 GCA_005800865.1 Bacteroidota bacterium
AGGATGTATGAACAATACCACCCGCTAGGAATTGTGGGGATCATATCAGCTTTTAACTTTCCTGTTGCTGTTTGGAATTGGAATACAGCTTTAGCTTGGATTTGTGGTGACGTTTGTATTTGGAAACCATCAAGTAAAGTGCCTTTATGCGCTGTGGCTTGTCATAATATTTGGAATGAAGTAGCAGCTGAAAACAATATCCCTGAAGGTGTATCTTGTTTATTAGTAAGTCCAGGTGCAATTGGAGAAAAAATGTGTGAAGATGGTCGCGTGCCATTAGTATCTGCAACTGGTTCAACACGTGTTGGACGTATTGTAGGAACTAAAGTAGCAAGTCGTGTTGGTCGTTCTATTTTAGAATTATGAGGAAACAACGCCGTAATTATTACGCCTAACGCTGATTTACCAGCAGTATTGCCAGGATTAGTATTTGGTGCAGTTGGAACAGCAGGACAACGTTGTACATCTACACGTCGTTTAATTATTCATGAAGATATTTATGAAGATGTAAAACAAAAATTAGTAAGTGCATACAAGCAATTAGTAATTGGTGATCCATTAAACGAAAAAAATCACGTTGGTCCTTTAATTGATAAAGCGGCAGTGAAAGACTATATGGTTTCTATTGAGCGCGTAATTGCAGAAGGAGGAAAAATATTAGTACCAGGTGGTGTATTAGAAGGAAAAGGATACGAAAGCGGATGCTACGTAAAACCTTGTATTGCAGAAGCTAAAAATGATTTTGAAATTGTACAGCACGAAACATTTGCTCCAATTTTATATATCATGAAATATAAAACGATTGAAGAAGCTATTGCTTTACAAAATGGTGTTCCTCAAGGTTTATCTTCTTCTATCATGACATTAAACATGCGTGAAGCAGAGCAATTCTTATCTGCAGCTGGTAGCGACTGTGGAATTGCAAACGTTAATATCGGAACTAGTGGTGCTGAAATTGGTGGTGCATTTGGTGGCGAAAAAGAAACAGGTGGTGGTCGCGAAAGTGGATCAGATAGCTGGAAAGCATATATGCGTCGTCAAACAAATACTATTAATTACGGAACTAAATTAACGTTGGCGCAAGGAATTAAATTTGATTTCTAATATTAGAATTACGAATAAGTGAACGGTCATCCTGAACTTGTTTCAGGATCTGTTTTAAAATAAACATAAAAAAGTGAGATGCTGAAACAAGTTCAGCATGACAAAAAAACTAAAATGACAATTAATAAAAACAAAGTGGTATCGGTAAATTATCATTTATCATCTCACATCGACAACGAAGCTCCTGAATTAGTAGAGCAAACATCAACTGATCATCCCTTCACGTTTATATTTGGCGTTGGTCAATTATTACCTGATTTTGAAAAAAATTTAGCAGACAAAAAAGTAGGAGATAAATTTGACTTTAAAGTAACACCTGCAAACGGTTACGGTGTTTCTGATAAAGAAATGATTGCAAAAATTCCTAAAGAAGCATTTAACGTTGACGGTGTGTTTGATTCTGAAAGAGTGAAAGAAGGTGAAGAGTTAATGATGAATGATGCTGACGGAAACCAATTAATGGGCTTTGTTCAAGAAATTGGGAATGATTATGTGATCATGGATTTCAATCATCCTTTAGCAGATCATAACTTACACTTTGTAGGTGAAGTATTATCTGTAAGAGAAGCAACTGCAGAAGAATTAGATCATGGTCACGTTCACGGGCCAGGTGGACACCACCACTAAATAACTTAAAAGCCGTTCAAATTGAGCGGCTTCTTTTATTTAAATCTATAAATAAGATAAACACATATTGCGTTTAATACAATCAGCAAAGGAATTCCAATTTTAAATTTAGCATTAGCTGCTTTATGATAAATAGGTGATTTCATACCTAAAAAAATCCCTAATGCTCCAAAAACAAAGGCTATAAAAAATAATTTATTTTCAGGAACACGTTCACCTCTTTGCTTTGATTGATATTTATCATACCACATTAATACATATGCATAGCAATTGATTACAAAAAGATAAGCTAAAAATATAGGTTGTATGAGTTTCATGAAAATTTGATTACAAAAAAGCCCTTCTTATCATGAGAAGGGCTTTTTAATAAAGTCAATAAAATTTAGTTGCTTCCTAAAACCTTTAATAATTCATCTAATTTAGGCGTTAGGATAATTTCTGTTCTTCTATTTTTCTTGCGAGCCTCAGGCGTTTTAGCTGGGTCTAAAGGAAAAAACTCTCCTCTACCTGCTGATGTAATACGTGTTGGTTCTGTTTTAGAACTTTGTAAAATAATTTTTGTTACAGAAGTCGCTCTAATCACACTTAAATCCCAATTGTCTTTAATTTCTCCTTTTCCAACCATTGGTACATCATCAGTATGTCCTTCAATTAAAACATTAATGTCAGCATTTTGCTCTAACACTTTTGCTACATTTTTCAAAGCTTCTATACCTTTTGGTTGCACCGCTGTTTTTCCACTTTCAAATAATAAAGATTCATCCATACTCACATATACTTTTCCGTTTTTTTGAGTAATCGTTAATCCTTTTCCTTCAAAGCCCATTAAAGCATCTTGTAATTTCTTTTTTAAATCAGCCGTTGCTTGGTCTTTTTTTCTTAAAACTTCTTCTAACTCATTCACACGAGCTTCACGTTTTTTTAGTTCTGCAGATAAAGCGTCTAAATCTTGCTGTTGTTTATTTAATTTAAGTTCTAAAGCTTTCAACTCATCTTCTTTCTTCAATAACTGTTCTTGAGTCATTTGCAATTGTCCACTCAATTTAGCGTTATCTTTCTCTGAGCCAGCTAACATGCGGTTGTATTTATCTAGTAACTGATCGTTAACTAAATTTAATTTATCATACTTGTTGGAAAGCAATCTCAAATTAGTTCCTAAAATAGCAGTATCTCTTTTTAAACCTGCTAAATCTTTTTCATCTTTAGCAATAGTTTCCTTCATTTCTGCATTTTTAGCTTCCAATTCGGTTGCATTTTTTTTAGCAGCTGCAGATTCTGTTTCACAGGTTGATAATTTAGCTTTTGTTTCTTCCATTAATCGTTGTGGAACACAAGATGATAATGCAATTAAAGCTGTACAAATAATTAAAAAATTTTTATTCATTTTCGTGATTTTATCTAACAAAAATAAATGTATTACTTCTCAAAATGTTACATCTAAATTGTATTTATCAACAAAAGGGATTTGTTAATTTTTGATTATTTCGCCAATAAAGCTTTATCAATACGAGCAGCCACAATGTCTGCGAGCTGAGCAAAATAGGTATTGATAATTTTTGTAGGGCTATTGACATTAGCAGGCAAACTAACCTCAGCAATACCTGAATTAATTTCTTTAGCATCAACCGTATAAACGGTATAATGTAAAATTATTTTACGGGCAGGATTTGTGTTTAAATCTCCAGGAATTCCATTTAATGCTTTAATGTCTAATTCATTAAAAAATAAAAACAAATTGGTTTTATACTTACCACTCAAGTAAGGTACTACGGTTGGACTTTTTATCCATGCGTTCATAAAACGGGCATCGCTATTACTTTCAACGGTTAATTGCCCATTATGAACTGTTTTCTCTTCTTTTTCTTTAACAGGTGGTTTGTAATTATCCTGGTTGGGAACTTTTAAATACTGGTAAGATAAATACTGATATACATTTTCTAAATCTTTTTTTGTTTTAGTTGTATCTTCTAATAAATCAA
>SYEI01000157.1 GCA_005800865.1 Bacteroidota bacterium
AATATGGCGTTGGTATCAAATGTGCTACTATTACTCCTGATGAAGCTCGTGTAAAAGAATTTAACTTAAAGCAAATGTGGAAGTCTCCAAATGGAACTATCCGTAATATATTAGATGGTACAGTTTTCCGTGAGCCAATCGTTTGTAAAAACGTTCCTCGTTTAGTTACTAACTGGACAGCTCCAATCATCGTTGGTCGTCATGCATTTGGTGATCAATACAAAGCAACAGATTTCGTAGTTCCAGGAAAAGGAAAATTAACGATGAAATTTGAAGGAGAAGATGGAAAAGTAATTGAACACGAAATCTTCCAATTTAAAGGTGCTGGTGTTGCAATGGGTATGTATAACGTAGAAGAGTCAATTCGCGGATTTGCTCATTCTTGTTTTAACGTAGCTTTAAACAAAAAATGGCCTTTATATTTATCTACTAAAAATACCATCTTAAAAAAATACGATGGTCGTTTTAAAGATATTTTTGAAGAAATTTATCAAGCAGATTACAAAGCTAAATACGAAGCAGCAGGTATTGTTTACGAACACCGTTTAATTGATGACATGGTTGCATCTGCATTAAAGTGGAATGGTAACTTTGTTTGGGCTTGTAAAAATTATGATGGCGACGTACAGTCTGATTCAGTAGCTCAAGGATTTGGTTCATTAGGTTTAATGACGTCTGTATTAATTACACCAGACGGAACTATTATGGAAGCAGAAGCAGCACATGGTACTGTAACTCGTCACTTCCGTGATCACCAAAATGGTAAACCAACGTCTACTAACCCAATCGCTAGTATTTTTGCTTGGACTCGTGGTTTAGAGTTCCGCGGTAAATTAGATAATAACCAAGAGTTAATTAATTTCTGCCAAGCTTTAGAACAAGTTTGTGTGGAGACAGTTGAGTCTGGTAAAATGACTAAAGATTTAGCAGTTTGTACTCACGGTAACAAAGTAAATCATGGCGAACATTATTTATATACTGAAGAGTTTTTAGATGCTATTGACCAGAATTTAAAAAAGAAGTTAGGAAAATAAATAATGAGTCAAGAATTATTTGATAGAGTAGAAGATGCCTTAAAAACCATTCGTCCTTATTTAGAGGCTGATGGTGGCGATGTGGAGTTGCTTGAAATTGCAGATGGAAATACAGCGATGCTTGAGTTAAAAGGAGCTTGCAGTACTTGCAGCATGAGTCACATGACGATGAAAGCAGGTATTGAAGAAACCATAATGAGAGCAGTGCCAGAAATTACATCTGTACAAGCAGTAAGAATTTAATTCTTGATCATACCATCATAAAAGGTCCTATTCAGTTTTGAGTAGGACTTTTTTATTAGAAGATTAATATAATTGGAACACAGATGATACGGATAGAACAGATTAACACAGATTTATTTTGTATTTATAAAAATCCGCGAATATCCGATAAATCAGCCTTATCCGTGTTTCTATTAAAATATATTTAATGTATACAGTACAAATAGCTAATACACAAAACCAAATTGATGCCATCATTGATTTGCGTTACGATATTTTAAGAAAGCCGTGGAACCAACCAAAAGAAACATCAAGCGATGGTATGGAGCAAATTGCCGTTAATGCTTTTATTGAAGATAATGGCAAAGCTATTGCTTGCGGACGATTACAAGATAATACTGGCGGAGTAGGGCAAATACGTTATATGGCCGTTGATGCTAATTATCAAGGAAAAGGGTTAGGGAAATTAATTGTAATTAAGTTAGAAGAAGAAGCCCGAAAAATCAATTTACATACGATTGAATTACAAGCCAGAGAAAACGCTGTTGAGTTTTATAAATCCCAAGGATATGTAGTAAAAGAAATGTCGTTTAAATTATGGGATATTATTCAGCATTATTTAATGACAAAAGAGATTAAATAGTATTAAAAAACATATCTAATTCTTTAGTCACTTTATCTACAGAAACATCTTTGATGCATTTAAAATCTGGACATAAAGCCGGATTTGAAACTCTGTTTGTATTAGCATTTAACCAAGAACTACAAGGCGCACAAGCTAAATTCAAAGAAACAACTTTGTGATTTGCTCCCAACCATTCATAACCATACAGAGTAGGGTTTGATGCACCCCAAATTGTAAAGGTTGGTTTATTTAAAGCTACAGCGATATGCATTAATCCACTATCTAATCCAATATAAAATTGTGATTGATAAATAATTTCCATCGCATCATTCAAGGTTGTTTTTCCAATTAGTGATAAAACGTTAGGATGATTTGAAGAGTTTATCTTTTCGTTTAAATGCAATTCGGTGTTGTCGCCTAATAATACAAGTGTTGAACTAGGAGATTTAATTTGTAAATATTTAAACAACTCAAGCCATTTTTCAATATCCCAATTTTTGTAAGGCGCTTTGTTGTTAGCAGAACTAGCTTGAATTACTATGTAATTTTTTGGAAGATTAAAGCTGGTTTTTTGTGATGTATAGTTGAGGTTAAAATTTAAATCAGAAAGGGTTGCCGATGAATTAACTAAAAATACATTTTGCAAAGCATCATGTGTGTTTGGTTTTGGGTCGATGAAATGAATAGCTGGAGAGCTTTGAGCAGAGGTAAATTCTTTATAATTGGTATAAACATCTTTTCCTAAAAATGCCGCAAGTGTTAAGTTTGATTTACTGAACGAAAAATGATTTAAGAATACAGTGTCATATTTTCGGAAATTTAAAAAAGAAAATAAAATAAATGATAATTTATTCTTCTTGATTTTTATATTGTCAAATAATTGCGTGTTCTCAAAAATTGATTCACAACCAAAGGGCGAAGTAAATAAACCAGTAACTAAATAACCTTGCTTTTTTAATTCATTAACTAATGGAACAAGCAAAATGGCATCTCCAACTCCGGCAGAGAAAAACACTAACGCTTTTTTATGTGGATTTGAACTCAAGGTTTGGTTTTTATGGCAATTTCTTTATTGATGACATCAACGGATTTTATCGTTGAATTATTGCTATGAATAAAAATGTAGTTATTGATATAATCAATTTTCCCAAAATATTCTTTCGAGTTAGTTAGATGTGTTTTGTTTTCGTAAGGAAATAATTGAGCTTGTTTTTTTGAGTAATAATAAGCGTGGTAGCCTTTTTGCTTAAATGATTCAAAAACAGAATTGATATTAATATCTTTATGATGACGCTGCTCTATTTCAATAATTAGAGAAGGGTGATGAGTTGATATATAGTGTTCAGCACCTTTCAAAACAGATAATTCATGTCCCTCCACATCAATTTTAATTAAATCAGGAAACACATTTTTTTCTTTGGTGAAATTATCTAAAGTGTTTGTTTTTACTTTATAAACAATCGCTTCAGTTTCGTTATCTTCTTTATGATTCACTTCTAATGAACTCAAGCAATTATCAGCTACGCCATTTATAACGGGTATTTTAAATTGGTGTGTTCCAGCAGAGTCGGACAAAGCCACATCCAATATGTTACAACCTTTAAAAATGGCATTCAATTGTTTGTTTAGTTTTTTTTCAGGTTCAAATAAATAGATGTTTTTTTGATTAATTAATCTTTCGGCGTAATAGGCATATTCACCTTTATTAGCACCAATATCAAAAAACACAGAATCTTTATTTAATAAAAATTCCAATAGCAATAACTCAGCGTCAAATTCTACTTTCGAAAGACTTTTCCATTTTAAAGCTTGGTAATGAGCAAATACCCTTTTCTTTATAATAGAAGGGAAAACAGATAGTAATATGCTTTTAATAAATTGTCTCAAAACCAAGTTTAGCTAATAAGCATACAATATAAAGCAAATTTTATTGTTTTATAACAAGTCCACTAAAAATTCATATTTTTAGGTTTCTGATTTAAAAGATACACTTGTTAAAAAACATCATATCTACTTTATTTACTAAAGGCTTTGTTGCTTTTATTAATTTGGCAATTTTGTTAGTGTCTTGTCAGCAATTAGGAAGTGATATCCGCGGACAAGTGAGTTTATTAATCTTTAACATTGCTATTATTCAAATCATAAACGAAATTTACACAGGATATATACTCGTGTATTTTATCCCTAAGTTTTCGTTAAAAAAGATATATACTTCAGGTCTTTTATGGGCAATCATCTGTACTGTTTTATGTGTTGTTGTCATGCTTTTTTTATTCGTTTTTTTTGAAGTAGGCTCCATTGATCATTGGTTTCATTTAGTGTCTTTATCCTTATTAATTATCATTC
>SYEI01000158.1 GCA_005800865.1 Bacteroidota bacterium
TTAATTGATTCTATAACCACACATGGTGAATTGGATGAATTTGCGCTAAAGAATTACATAAACGAATGCTTAAAGATGTTTGGAAATAGGCTGGTGAATTTAGATTAACCGAAAAAAACATTGGAATAAAATTTTATCAAGCTATAAAACTCTGCAATTCTTTGCTAAATCTCTTTATTCTTTGCGCCTTCGCTGAAGCTTTAGCGTAAGAGTTGCGGTAAAAAAACAAAAAAGTCTATAAAAAGCGAAAGTCCCGGCCACTACCCCGAGACTTTCTAACCAATTAATCTAGAACAAAACTACACTAAAACTTACTGCCTACTGTAACAGCAATTGTCGTGCCATAATTTTTTAAAGTGGATTTATCGACGAAATTAGGGTTATACATATAGTAATTTTCGCTATTCATACTTCTGGTAAATGATACGTCTACATACATTTTCTCTCTTTTAAAACCAACTCCACCAGTAAAAAAGGTTCTTACAAAATCTCCAGAAAAAGTTTCTCCAAATGGGCTACCATACATCGCATAACCTAATCTCACAAACATGGGCTTTAAATTAGCTTCTGCTCCTACTCTTAAATTAGAGGTTTGACTATATTTATTTCTTATGGTAGTATTAACACCTGTAAATACCTGTGGAGAGCTTTGTAATGACGCTTGTTTGTAGTTAATAATATCATAATCAATATTAATAGCTCCCATTTTTTTATACAATAAAGCCACACTTCCCGTAAATTTCATAGGTGTAATGACCTGATAATTAAATTTACCACCATTATCTGGGGGATATTGAGTAGTATAAGCTCCACCCTCATCATAATTGGCATTCATTTTATACAAATAACCGTCTGATAAATTATAAACCGTTGGCGAATGAAAACTTGCTCCTAATCTAATAAAGTCGGCCGCTCGGTAAATTAAACCTACTTTTAAATTATAACCAGTACCAGTTGTTTTATAGGTTTCCTGATACGACATACTTTTAAAACCTCCTACACCCGAATAACTATAAGTAGGAGAGGAATTAGTTGAAAGCCTCATCGAATCTTTATCGTCCACTTCTGAATAAACCGAATTATGATTGTAAGTTAACATTGGTATTCCTAATGAAACACCTAAATACAATTTATCCTTATAACCATAAGCATAATTAATATTCCATTCGTTAATTCTACCCGTTGTTTCAATGGTTTTTGATTGCAGAACATCATATTTTGTATTAATGATACTAGCATATTTATTATTTAATGTATCGTACATATCAATTAAATAATTATCATAAGCCATGCCTGAATAACCATTATCTAAATTCGATAATCCCTTGCCATTAGCTGATGATAAAAAATCGTTAGCAATACTTTTAAAATTAGATCGTCCTTCGATAGTTGTATTACTATTAAAATTAACAATTTGATTGCATGATAATCCAATAGCATGATGATTATCTGGCTGCTGTTTACTATCCCAAGCACCCACTAAAGTTAATCCGTCAAAGGGAACATTGGCTTTAAAATTTTTGTTGGATGTTCCATTGTGAGTGGCATCAACCGAAAAAAATCTTAATCCAAAAGAAATATTGATATCTCCTTTTTTATACAAACCAATTCCAGCAGGATTGGTACCCATACAAGAACCATCAGCTCCCAAAGCGCCGAAAGAACCCGCCATTGCTTTACTACGAGACGTTCCTCCAAAAAATGTTTGGGAATATCTCATCGCATCAATGTCATTTTGAGATATAAGCGATATAGATAACAAACTAAATGTTGTTACACTAAATAAAAGTTTCATAACGTATTATTAAAATTAAATAGGGGATGTTTAATTTATCTTGGTCTTCGTCCACCACCATTATTAGATGGAGCACTTCCTCCTCCATTATTACTTGGCACACTAGGCGTTTGGAAAACAGGTGTTTGTCTTACTGGCGCTTCCTGTCTTGGCGTTTGTGTCGGCTGTCTCACAGGCTCCGTATTTCTAATAGGCGTTTGTCTTATCGGAGTTTCCGGTTGATTTTTAACTGGTTCCGTATTTCTGATAGGATTATTTCGAACCGGCTCAGTAACAGGTTGTTCAAACACTCTTACAGGATTTGTGGTTGGTTCCTTAACAGGGGCAGTTCCTTCATGATCTCTAATTGGATTGCGAACCGGTTCTGTATCTGTACTAATATTTCTGATAGGTTTTACACCACCCGTTCCAATGGGCGTACCGGTATTATTCACTCTAATTGGATCGTTATTACCAGTAGGTCTTAAAGGTTTAATTTCCGTAAATTTCACGGCAGCATCTTGTCGAACAGCTACATCTCTAATGTATACTTCTGAAGCAGATAAATCTCTTTTTACTGGATCCATTCCTGGGTTTGAAGTTCTTCTGCTATTTCCTCCTCCATTTGACGAGCGTGGCCCGTATGTATAACTACTATTGTTGTCAAACACATTATAATACCCCCAACCATTATTGTATGGATTATTATATCCATAACCATATGGATTTCCATAACCATAGCCGTGATGAAATCCGTAACCAAAACCATTTCCGTAACCATAAGGATTTCCAAATCCATAATAATTACCCCACATTCCATTATTAAAACCGTTATTATATCCTGCTGCATATCCAGCCATATATGGATTATAACCATTATAACAGTTAAACTGATTACCGTAGCCCCAACCCCAACTGTTATAAAAATTCACAGATGGATTATAACTATAGTTATTGTAATTAGAACCCCACCAGCTATATCCATTGTAAACGCTCACTCCATAGTTATAAGGATTTTGGCTATACCAATATGAATTAGTATAGTAATTGTCGTAATAACTTAAGCCATCGATATTATTATTGAAACGTTTTACACGAGTTGCATATTCATAATCATAATAATCATCGTACTTAAACTCTCTATCTTTATAATAAGGATTAGCGTCGTCTTTCTCTTTTTGAGCCTGTTTTACAGCGGCTATTGAATCGTTATAACGTTTATCAATAGCATCTTGTTTTTGTTTTTTCTCTGCTGCTAAACGAGCTTCCTCAATTCTATCTTCTTTAGGATTGGCGTATACGTCATCATTATAGGTAGAAGTCCCCTTTTTTTGAGTTACACATGATGATAAAACTGCCAAAGCAATGCTTGATATGATAACTAATTTTTTCATTTTATTAGTTTTTTAAATATCAGACGAAAACGTCCAATAAAAGTTTAAATTTGCACGGGGAATGCACTGTAAAGTTACCAAATTAAGTGCCAACCCGATTATTAAA
>SYEI01000159.1 GCA_005800865.1 Bacteroidota bacterium
CACGAACATGTGCCTGATAATTTATTCAGGTTCGAAATAGGAATTCAAACAGTTAATCAAAAAGCGAATTTAGAAGTGAGTCGCAAGCAAAGCTTCGAAAAAACGACGAGTATTATTAAGCAATTAGATTACAAAGTAGAAATGCACTTGGATTTAATTGTTGGTATGGCCTTAGATTATTGGGAAGATATCAAATACAGTATTGAAGAAGTATTTAAACTCTTTGCTCCAGAAATGCAATTAGGGTTTTTGAAATTCCTAAAAGGTACGCCTGTTAGGCATAAAGCCGAGCAATATGGCTTTAAATACGATCTAAATCCTCCTTATCAAATTATTGAAAGCAATTATTTAAGTAAAGAACAATTACATCAAATTGTGGAGTTGGAGCATGCACTTGAAATATATTGGAACGGTAAAAAGGCTACTAATACCTTAAGATATGTAACACATCATTATAGTATTTTTGAATTCTTATTAGGGTTAGGTCATTATTTTGGAACACAGAAAGATTTCCATAAATATGCTTTAAATGATGTGTTTGAAATTATTACAGACTATTCAAAACAAAATTTTCCAAACGATGCTATTTTGCAACAGTTAATAGCGGTAGATTATTATTTGCATTTTAAAGTAAAACCTAAGAGTTTATTTTTAGAAGAAATTGATTTTACAGAGAAAAATAAATTAATTGACGAATTAAAATTAAATCACCATAAATATCGTTATGTGGTATTGCCATTGGACTTTGATTTTAAAGCCTTCTTCAATGAGCAAACTATTGTGAATGAGAATAAGCATTTGATTATTCAATACAATGGGACAACCAAGGCAGATATTGTATAGAATTACGATGTTATTCAAAATAAAAAAGGCTCACTGTTTTAGTGAGCCTTTTTTATTATTATTGTTTACATTACTCTTTCACAAAGCGTTTGATAATAGTTTGATTTGAAGAGGTTATTAAACGACAAGTATACACACCACTAGCTAAATCACCTATATTAATAGAGGTTTGTTCGGAAGACACAGAAACTACTTTTACTATTTTGCCTAATGCATCATACACTTCAATACTTGTTGTTGTTGAAAATAGTTCCTCTGTTAAGTTGACAGTTAATCTATCACTTGCAGGATTTGGATAAATGGATACACTATTTTCAGCGAATGCTTCATTTAAGCCTGTGCAAATATTTACACTTGCAGTAGCTGCAATAGGAGCGCTCTCGCAGTCGTTTTGCTGCAATTGCCAATTATAAAAATAATAGTAGTAAGCACTTCCTGCATCCGCTGTAGTAATATTTACTAAACCACCGATATTAAATGGATATCCCGCACCGGTATTCGTATTGTTTCTCCACATATCTGGCAAGGTGCTGGTACCTAATTGGTAATTAGTGCCAGGCGTTAAATTAAAGTTTAGGGTTACCGTTTGCGTACCCGCTGGAATATTAACTACGGTGGATTGTAATACAGTTCCTGCAGAATTTCTTAATTCAATAGTCCTGTTACCGGCAGAATTTGCAACCACTTTTACTGTTTTTAATTTACAAGCTTGTAGCACATCAAAAATTAAATATCTATCAGCATTTGCATTGAAATTGGAACCAGCACCAAATACTGTATTAGTTGCAGGGCCTCCATAAACTGGCGTTTGTGTAATAGTATTAACCGCATAATAGGTGGCGTTATTAGTAAGTGTAGGAGTAGTGAATGTATTTCCTGATCCTACTTGAACTAACATATTAGAATTAGTGTACCAATTAATAACGCCATTTCCTGAAGCTGTTAACGTTGCTGAAGTTCCAGAGCAAATATTATCATTAGTTGTTGTTGGATTTGAAGGAGCATTAATGGTAATATAGCTCGATTTAATTAGTGAATCTTTTGAGTTTGCTGTACAACCTGTTGCTACTAATTTTACAGAGTAAGTTCCATTAGCCGTATAGGTGTGAGAAGGATTAATGGTAGTACTTGTTGTATTATCTCCAAAATCCCAAGTATATACTAAACCTGCAGATGTTGTATTGTTGAAATTAACGCTTGTAGGCAAGGAGCATGACGTGATTTGGTTGGCAGTAAAATTTGTTCCTATAGCTCCAGGCGTATATAGCGCTCCAACACCAACTGCATACCATGCGTTAGTTGTTTGTATTACTTCGTTTGAACATGCTCCATATAAATCTTTAGCGGCTTGTATAGTAAAGTTTCTAACATTGGCATAAGTTGTTCCAGGTGTCATATATACATTTAATGCTCTATAGGCAATAGCTGCCGATTTAGTCATAGTTAACCCAGTAATATTATATGCTTGTCCATTATCATTTGTGCCACTTCCACCCACTGATAAAAGATAAAACCAATAATCACAAGGTCCTGCATTGATATGAACTTCTCCACCGGCATCCCAATTTGTCCCTTGATATGTATCTGGATCTTGATGTAAATTTGGGTTAGACATATTTCTTATACCTTGAGAATTTGTTGTAATATCAGCCCCCATAATCCAATCGTGTTGTGTAGGCCTTGCAAACCATTCTGTACATGTGCCAAAAATGTCAGCAAATGCTTCATTTAAAGCTCCAGCTTCTCCATTACCTAAGTTAGCTGTATTTTCAACTACACCATGAGTTATTTCATGGCCGCAAACATCTAGGCCCGTCATGATTGTAAATCCTTGAGATGTATTTCCATC
>SYEI01000001.1 GCA_005800865.1 Bacteroidota bacterium
AGTTAATATTTTTAGTAGCCATATTTTGGTACTCTTCTCTAGTTACAGTACCACCAGATTTCATATCACCATCAATCAATGGTTCTTGATAAGCTATAACTTGTACCTCGTCTAATTTCACACCTTCTCCGTTTGATAACTCAAGAGTTACATAAGCGGTTTTAGCTTCACCAACGATAACACCAGTACTTAAAGCAGGTTGATATCCAACGTAAACACCTTTTACATCATATTTACCTGGAGATAATGGTTTAATCATGGCATAACCATCCATATCTGTCGTTGCAACGCCTACCTGCACACCGCCTTGATAAGCAACGACGTTTGCAAATGGAATTGATTCTCCATTTGTTTTATCTTTTAATAAAACCTTGATAGCACCACCGTTGTTTTGCGCCAGTACTGAAGCGCTGGCTAGTAAAAGTGTTACGACTGAAAAGTAAATTTTTCTTAACATATTGATAGTTTTTAATTAAGTTCGATTTATACGAGCGGATAAATATATAAATGATAGGTAACTAGTGCAAGTTTTTATGCCCTTTTTTTGTAATATTCTGATTATGTGGTTATTATTTTCCAAATTTTTGTTGTTAAAGGGTATTAAACTTAACAAGAATTAACACGAATTTAGGGAGTTCATTTGTGATAATTTTAAAGAACTGTTAAATGGGCGTGGAAAATTGATAAGTGGTGGGTTTTTGCCAATAAGTGGTTGAAATTTTGCCACAGATGAAAAGTAAGCTATTGGAAAAGTGCAATTTTTAATACTGTTGCACCTTTGAAGGCTTTTCTTTAGCTCTTTTTGAAGCTTTACCCCTTTTTTTCTGAAACAAGCGCTGAAAAAACGGCTCTCTTTGGTGTGTATTATTTCTAATCGCTTTTCCTTTATTTCGTTTCATCCTTTTACGAACTTCTTTTGTTTGAATTCGTTTATGATGATCACGTATTTTTTTTTGTTCTGCTTTTTCTTCTTTGCGTTTTTCTCTTGCAGCTTTTCTATCAGCTTTTGCTAATTTTCGTTTACTTTTAAAAGATTTTTCATGTTTAGGCACATCCGACTTCCCGCCTCCGTCTTGGGATACACAAGGAATTGAGATGAATGATGCGATTATGAATATGAAAAATAATTTAAACATTTTTTAATCTATATATAACGTTTTACTAACTTGTACTACTTAGTATATCTTATAACTTCTACGCCAAACTTTTTTAAAAATTCAACGCCTTCATCTGTTGGAATATTTTTATATTCCGCATAACTATTTTTATAGTAAACTCTTTTAATTCCCATGGTGTAAATTACACGTGCACAAGCAATACATGGCGATAGCGTTACATACAATGTAGAACCATCAATGGTAGTGTTATTTTTAACAGCATATAAAATAGCATTTTGCTCAGCATGAAGTGCTAATGAGCAACTTCCTTTGCTATCTCTAGCGCATCCATGCTCAGGCCACTCCTGGTCGCAGTTATGCGTTCCTGCTGGTGGACCATTATACCCTAACGATACAATACGTGTATCTTTAGTTAAAACTGCTCCAACCTGAGCTTTTACGCAATGTGAGCGTAAGGCTAGCTTTTCGGCTAACTCCATGTATATTTCTTCGTAACTAGGCTTGCTCATTATGCGAAAGTAATTATATAATGCAAAAAGGCAAAGAAAACACAATGGTTTTACTTTGCCTTTTAACTATTTGTGAGATTATATTATTTTGAAACTAATGTTTTACCCATACGTTTACGCTCATTTTCATCTAAATAGATTTTACGTAAACGGATGAAAGTTGGAGTAATTTCAACATATTCATCACCTTGGATATATTCCATTGCTTCTTCTAAACTGAAGTTAATTTTTGGTACGATACGCATTTTATCATCAGTACCTGATGCACGCATATTCGTTAATTGTTTCTCTGTACAAATGTTAACTACTAAATCATCAGGACGGATGTGCTCACCAATTACCATACCTGGGTAAATTTCGTCACCTGCTTCAACAAAAAATTTACCGCGATCTTGTAATTTATCAATTGAGTAAGCAACTGCAGTTCCTTTATCTTTAGAGATTAATACACCTGCAATACGGCTTGGAATTGGGCCTTTCCAAGGTTCGTAATCCTTGAAACGGTGAGCCATAATAGCCTCACCAGCTGTAGCTGTTAATACGTTATTACGTAATCCAATAATACCACGAGAAGGAATTTCAAACTCAATGTGAGTTAAATCTCCTTTAGCTTCCATGATTAATAAATTACCTTTACGTTGTGTTACTAAGTCAATTACTTTAGAAGCTGATTCTTGAGGAACGTCTACTGTTAACACCTCAATTGGCTCACATTTTTGCCCGTCAATTTCTTTAACGATAACTTGTGGTTGACCTAATTGTAACTCATAGCCCTCACGACGCATCGTTTCAATTAAAACAGATAAATGTAAGATACCACGTCCAAATACTAAATAAGAATCAGGAGATGAAGTTTCTTCAACACGCATCGCTAAGTTCTTTTCCAACTCTTTATATAAACGATCACGTAAGTGACGAGAAGTAACAAATTTACCATCTTTACCAAAGAAAGGAGAGTTGTTAATTGTAAATAACATACTCATTGTTGGCTCATCAATTTTCATGGTTGGCATTGCCTCTGGAGAATCAAAATCCGCAACTGTATCACCAATTTCAAATCCTTCAATTCCTGTAAATGCACAAATATCTCCAGTTTGAACTTCGGTAACTTTAACTTTACCTAAACCTTCGAATACAAACAATTCTTTAATACGAGATTTTTGAATTCTACCATCACGTTTTACAACTGAAACTGGCATATTTTCTTTAATGATTCCACGGAATACACGGCCTACCGCAATACGACCAATGAATGAAGAATAATCTAAAGATGTAATTTGAATTTGTAAAGTTCCAACACGCTCAGGAGCCGTAGGAATATTTTCTAAAATTGTATCTAATAAATAAGTTACATCTGTTGTAGGTGTTTTGTAATCAGCACCCATCCAGCCATTTTTACTTGAACCATAAACTGTAGGGAAGTTTAATTGATCTTCAGTTGCTTCTAAGTTAAAGAATAAATCAAATACGTTATCATGAACTTCTTCAGGACGACAGTTTGGTTTATCTACTTTATTAATCACTACAATCGCTTTTTTACCCGCTGCAATAGCTTTTTGAGTAACGAAACGTGTTTGAGGCATTGGCCCTTCAAAAGCATCCACTAATAAAATTACACCATCCG
>SYEI01000160.1 GCA_005800865.1 Bacteroidota bacterium
TGCAAGGCAAAACTAATTTCTTCGAAAAACGTGTTGCTGAATACCAAAAATCAGGTGTGATGAACAATAAAGAAGAAAATAATGTGTTTAATCTGGATGAAGACTTTTAGGTAAGAAATTCATCGGCTAAAATTCCCAATTCGTATCTCATTGAAAATCATTGAACAAGGTTTAAATCTTGTAAGGGAATCCTAGCCTCCAGAAACACGTTCATTAAATGTTAAATTTTAGTGTAGCCCCTTGAAGGCGCACCAAATAAGAAAAAAATTAATTAACCACTACTTTGTTAATATCAAGTGGTGGCTAAAGTAAAAAAAGACGATTATAGTTATAACTTGTTGTAACGAAAACGATACTCAAAAACTAAGTAAAACCAATTAAAAACTAAAGGCAATGTTTGTAATAAAAAGAGATGGCACTCAAGAGTCTGTGAAGTTTGACAAAATCACAGCACGCGTTCAAAAATTAAGCTATGGCTTAGATCCTGCATTTGTAGATCCAATTCAAGTAGCAAAAAAAGTAATTGATGGTGTGTATGATGGCGTTAGCACTGTTGATTTAGATAACTTAGCAGCTGAAACTGCTGCATCGTTAACTACGAAGCATCCTGATTATGCTCAGTTAGCATCGCGTATTGCGGTAAGCAACTTACATAAAAACACAATTAAATCGTTTAGTAAAACGATTGATATATTATATAATTATGTTGATCCAAAAACAAATCAAAAAGCGTCGTTAATTGCCGATGACGTTTATGAGATTGTGATGAAAAATGCACAGTTGTTAGATTCTTCTATTATATATGATAGAGATTTTGGTTACGACTATTTTGGTTTTAAAACTTTAGAGCGTTCTTATTTATTAAGAACTCACGGTAAAGTTACTGAGCGCCCTCAACACATGTTAATGCGTGTATCAATTGGTATTCACAAAGAAGATATTGCAGCAGCTATCGAAACTTATAACTTAATGAGCGAGCGTTGGTTTACACACGCAACGCCTACTTTATTTAATGCTGGTACGCCAAAACCACAAATGAGTTCTTGTTTCTTATTACAAGCTAAAGATGATAGTATCGATGGAATTTACGATACATTAAAACAATGTGCTCGTATTTCTCAATCGGCTGGCGGTATTGGTTTAGCTATTCATAAAGTACGCGCTACTGGTTCTTATATTAAAGGAACGAATGGTACATCCAATGGTATTTTACCAATGTTAAAAGTATTCAATGAAACAGCTCGTTACGTTGATCAAGGTGGTGGAAAACGTAAAGGTTCTATCGCTGTTTACTTAGAGCCTTGGCATGCTGATATTTATGAGTTTTTAGATATTCGTAAAAACCATGGTAAAGAAGAAATGCGTGCGCGTGATTTATTTACTGCGTTATGGATTCCAGATTTATTCATGAAGCGTGTTGAAGCGGAAGGAACTTGGAGTTTAATGTGTCCTAACGAGTGCCCAGGATTATATACATCTCACGGTGCTGAGTTTGAAGCATTATATACTAAATACGAAGCAGAAGGAAAATTCCGTAAACAAATTCCAGCACGTGAATTATGGGCAGCAATTATCGATTCTCAAATCGAAACAGGTAACCCATACATGTTATACAAAGATGCTTGTAACTTAAAATCAAATCAATCTCATTTAGGTACTATTCAATCTTCTAACTTATGTACGGAGATTGTTGAATACACTAGTCCTGATGAAGTAGCAGTTTGTAACTTAGCTTCTATTGCATTACCTCGTTTTGTAGATGAGAAAGAAGGAACATTTGATCACCAAAAATTATTTGATGTAACGTATACCATCACTAAAAATTTAAATAAAGTAATTGACCGTAACTACTACCCAATTCCTGAGGCTCGCAATTCAAACATGCGTCACCGTCCAATTGGTTTAGGTGTACAAGGTTTAGCAGATGCATTTATTTTAATGCGTTTCCCATTTGAAAGCGAAGAAGCTAAAAAATTAAATGCAGAAATTTTTGAAACGATTTATTACGCTTCAATGACTGCTTCTAAAGACTTAGCAATTAAAGATGGCGCTTACGAATCTTATCCAGGTTCTCCATTATCAAAAGGCATCATGCAATTTGATATGTGGGGTGTAACACCAAGCCCACGTTGGGAATGGAACATCTTAAAAGAAGAAGTAGCAAAATACGGTGTACGTAACTCATTGTTATTAGCGCCAATGCCAACAGCTTCTACATCACAAATTTTAGGTAACAACGAATGTTTTGAACCATATACATCAAACATTTATAGCCGCCGTGTATTATCAGGTGAGTTTGCAGTAGTAAACAAACACTTATTACGCGACTTAGTAAAATTAGGTATGTGGAATGATGCGTTGAAAAACAAAATCATTGCAGCTAATGGTTCAGTACAAAACATTCCTGAAATTCCTCAAAACATTAAAGATATTTACAAAACAGTTTGGGAAATTAAACAACGTACCATTATTGATATGGCTGCCGACCGTGGTGCTTACATTTGCCAATCTCAATCATTAAACTTGTTTATCCAAGATGCTAACTTTGCTAAATTATCTTCAGCACATTTCTATGCTTGGAAAAAAGGATTAAAAACAGGTATGTACTACTTACGTACAAAAGCAGCAGCAGACGCTATTAAGTTTACAGTAGACCAAGCAGCTTTAGCAGTGCCAGTATTAGGTAACGAAGACGCTTTATTAGTAGAGCGTGGACAAACACACATCTTAAGCTTTGAAGAACAACAAGCACAATTATCTTGTAGTTTAGATAACCCAGAAGGATGTGAAGCTTGTGGATCATAAGAATAAAAAATAATAAGTTTAACCCTGAAGAAAGGCCTCTCTAAAAACAATGAGAGGCTTTTTTTTGAAAGAGAATATCAAAATTAGAAATATTAACCTTTAA
>SYEI01000161.1 GCA_005800865.1 Bacteroidota bacterium
CAAACGAGCTACATCGGATAAATTTCTATCATCCAAATATTGTAAACATAATTTTGTATTTAAGGTTCCCAATTGTTGTGCAATTTTTCCAACACAGGCTTTTAAAGCATCGATATCAACCGTGGTGTAATCTTCTACCAATTTTTGTACTCGCAATTCAAATGGAATTTCAATTTTTATGATTGAAGCTTGTTTCATTTGTTGCCACAAACCTTGGGGTAATTTATTAAATCCAATGGTTTGAGATTCGTCTTCTAATATAACATATTGTGAGCTATCGAGGTCAGAAAATTGATCATACAACTCATGTTCAAAAACCTGTTGAGGATTTTGTTTTTGTTCGTTAATGGCACCAAAAGCAGAGCCTTTATGATGAGCGATATTTTCTAAATCAACAATTTGTAAGGTTTGTTCTTTTAATTTTTTTAAGATATCTGTTTTTCCGCTTCCCGTTTTCCCACCCAATAAAATTATTTTTCTGTCTTGCTCAAAATAATCTAATACATAATTTCTGAAAGCTTTATAGCCACCTTTCATAATAACGGCATCTAAACCTGAAGGATTCATGAGCCAAGCAAAACTATTACTGCGCATCCCTCCTCTAAAACAATACACAAATACTTTTTTGTTTTGTGATAGTGCTTTTACCTGATTAACAAAAGAAGTCATTTTAGGAGACACAATTTCCAAGCCTCTATTGACAGCGGTATCTTTTCCTTGTTGTTTATATAAAGTGCCAACTTCCGCTCGCTCGCTATCTTCAAATAAGGGAATATTAATAGCATTAGGTAGATGACCTTTAAAAAACTCAATAGGTGCTCGCACATCTATAATGAGTTCGGTTTTACTTTTGCTTAAAAAGTCGTTTACATTTATGGCATCAACAGTCATTAGAGCGAAACTACAGTTATTTATTGAAAATGAATATGATTAATTTTAAAGAACTACATTTTGTAGTTTTATTGTAGTGAACAGTTTTCACTATCAAATTGTTAAAATCTTATGGCTTTATTCGACAAATAAACTCAAATGCGTTGGATTTTGTGATTTTTTTTGTATAATATTGTATTAATGAAACTAACAAAACTTTTTACCCTAGTAATTCTGCTTTTATCTATAGGAGTTACCACTCCTTTGATGGCACAGGTAAGAGGTGGACGTAAAAAGGAACATCGCAACCAACGAGGTGGAGGGAAGCTTTTTGGCAATAAGAGTAGAGGTAATGCTAGTTCTTTTGCAAAAGGCGGACACAAAAGAGGGTTTTTAGCTAGAGTTTTTAAAGGAAATAAAAGCAATGGACCATGGGTTTACCATAAAACAAACCCTGGAAAAAAACAAAAGAAAGAACAGCATAAATTATTTACTCGTAACCGTACTAAAGGTAAACGTTTTACAGATGGTATCATCGCTCAACAAAATAGAGAACGTAGTATGAGACGTGTAAGAGGAAACTCTAGTTTCAGTAAACGAAAACACTAAAATAGTTTTTAAAACTTTTTAATCAATCCCATCTAATCAGGTGGGATTTTTTATTTTTACGCATTAATTAAAATCTATGAACGTATTAATTTTAGGATCAGGAGGAAGAGAGCATGCCTTTGCATGGAAACTAGCTCAAAGTAAGCAATTAGAAAACTTATATATTGCCCCAGGAAATGCTGGAACTGCTCAATGTGGCACTAACGTTAATATATCAGCAACTGATTTTGATGCTATTAAAAATTTAGTGTGGGAAAAGAGTATTGATATGGTATTAGTTGGCCCTGAAGATCCATTAGTAAAAGGGGTACACGATTATTTTTTAGCAGATGAAGTACTAAAAGAAATTCCTGTGATTGGTCCTAAAAAAGATGGCGCGCAATTAGAAGGCAGTAAAGATTTTAGTAAGCAATTTATGTTTAAACATGGTGTACCCACCGCTAAATATAAAAGCTTTACCAAAGATAATATTGCTGAAGGAGCTGCCTTTATTGATAGCTTAACTCCGCCCTATGTTTTAAAAGCAGATGGTTTAGCTGCAGGAAAAGGCGTGTTAATTATTGATGATGCTGCAGAAGCAAAACGTGAATTACAAAATATGATTTTGAATGCCAAGTTTGGTAATGCAGGAAACACGGTAGTAATTGAAGAATTTTTAAAAGGTATTGAACTATCTGTTTTTGTGTTGACGGATGGAAAATCCTATAAAATATTACCAGCAGCTAAAGATTATAAACGCATTGGAGTAGGCGATACTGGCCTAAATACAGGCGGAATGGGAGCAGTGAGCCCAGTGCCATTTGCGGATGAAGCTTTTATTAAAAAGGTTGAAGAAAAAATTGTAAAGCCAACCATTAATGGTTTAGTAAAAGATGGTATCGATTACCGCGGTTTTATTTTTATTGGATTAATGAATTGTGATGGTGAACCAAGCGTGATTGAATACAATTGCCGCATGGGTGATCCAGAAACAGAAGTAGTAATACCACGTATTGAATCAGATTTATTAGATTTATTGCATGGCGTGGCGACACAAACCTTACACGAAAAACAATTTAGTGTAACCACAGATATTGCCACAACCGTTGTATTGGTGAGTGGTGGTTACCCCGAAGATTACGAAAAAAATAAAGTAGTGACAGGATTAAATAACGTTGCTAATAGTCAAGTGTTTCATTCGGGAACAACTTTTAAAAATGAAGAGGTAGTAACTAATGGCGGACGAGTATTTGCTATTACCTCTTTTGGAAAAACCATTGAAGACGCTATTGCTAAAAGTTTTATAGCTGCCGAAACTCTTAACTATGATGGTAAATATTATCGAAGTGATATTGGAAAAGATTTAATGAACTGGGGGAAGTAGTTGCAACAACGAAGTAGGGCGTGTTAGTGGCTGGCTTTCTTTGTCTGTCGCGAACACTCTTCATAATATTTCGCTTCTGCTTTGTTGTTTTCTTTTGCCCAAAATTTAGCCAAGTCGTCAAAGCGTTTTGAATAGTCAAACCCGATAGCATACTTTAATTTTTCCAATGCTCTTGGCGATAAGTCAAATTTTCCCAGATATAATTCGTCTATGTTGTTGTGAAAATTCATTACGCATTTAAAGTCTTTTACATTTGGAATTGAAAACATATTTACAATTTGCTTAGAAATCACTTTTCGTATGTTGTATTTAGTCTCCTGTCCATAGTCAATAAGTCTAAATGTAGAAACTAAACCAACACCGTCTTTTAATTCTGAGATACCAAAAAGGTAGTTGAATTTCGGATTGTAAATGTCATGTTCCGTTACTCCTAAAACTGCAACTGCATCTTTTGGTTTGTTTTGTTTCATTACTGTGTCAATAAATGAAGTCGCTTGAATTTGCTCTCTCAAAGTCGGTGTTCCACCTTTCATTTTTGAGTAATAGTCAAAGTCTGAACTTGGAACCATTCTTGTTTGAATAGCAGTCATTTTCTTAATGCTGTCATATGCTATTCTGTCTAATACTTTTACGTCCAATTGAAAAAACGCTTTTAAATATTCAACTTCTGATTTGATTAATTTTTCAACTTCGGGTTTCATATTACCAAAAGGAAGAAGGTAAACTACTTTTCGAGTGGAGTCAACCATATTCGGACTTGAGTTAATAAAGTCACTTAAACTCTTGTCATAGTCTTTCAATGTCAACCTATCGTGCAAGTTGTCAATTGATTTTAAGGAAAAACCTGTGGTATCAACACTCAGTTTGTCGACGACTTTTTTGTCACTTACCTGACTTGTTGTTTTCGATTTATCTGAATTACAGCTCCAAATTAGAACTGTCATTAATACTATTATAAATGTCTGTTTCATATTTTTGTATCATCTGTTAAGCTTGCCACTAAATTACTTATATGAAGAGTTTTATTAGAGGAAGTCTGCATATTTCGCAATGCCCCTCTTATTATTATCTTTTTACTAGTTTATCAAATATAATAAATTAAAAAGAAAGAGTTTTGTATTAGTTAACCAATTGATAGAAATGCAGTAGTTTTTTTAATGAAATTGCAATTACCAATTAGTCTTTATAATAAATCTTATTTAAAAAGGGATTCCTTTCTAAATACTTAACAGTGATCGTGTCGCCTATTTTATATTTTTCTTCGTCTGTAAATCCTGGTATAGAATAATAGCTGTTGCTATTGACATCAAATACTACAATAA
>SYEI01000162.1 GCA_005800865.1 Bacteroidota bacterium
AGGTTTCTATAAAACGTTTCATATATTGTTATTAGATTTCTGTTGCTACTCCGCCTTTTGATTCAATAGCTGCTTTAGCTGTTGCAGTAAATGCGTGAACTGTAATATTTACTTTTGATTTTAATTCACCTCTACCCATAATTTTGATTAAACTATTTTTAGAAGCTAAACCATTTTCTAATAATACATCGCGTGTAATATCAGTAATGTTTTTTGTATCAACTAATTTTTGGATAGCATCTAAGTTTACACCAGTATGGTTAATACGGTTGATGTTTTTGAAACCAAATTTAGGAACACGACGTTGTAAAGGCATTTGACCACCTTCAAAACCACGTTTCTTTTTGTTACCAGAACGAGATTGAGCACCTTTGTGACCTTGTGTAGCTGTACCGCCACCACCAGAACCTTGTCCGCGACCTCTTCTAAAGTTATTTTTTACTGAACCTTCTGCAGGTGTTAATGAATTTAATTTCATCTGAATTTCCTTTTATTAATTAAATTTTTTCGATTGTCAATAAATGAGCAACTGCATTAATCATCCCTTGAACTTGAGGAGTTGCTTCTTTAATAATGCTATGGTTTAATTTTCTTAAACCTAAAGCCTGAACTGTTGCTTTTTGTCTAGCGTTCCTTTTGATAGGACTTTTAGATAATGTTACCTTAACTTGTGCCATTTCTTATGTTATTATCCGTTAAATACTTTGTCTAAATTAATTCCTCTTTGTCTTGAAATCGCTAATGGATCACGCATTTTAGCTAAAGCATCAATAGTTGCTTTTACCACGTTGTGTGGGTTTGAAGAACCTTTTGATTTAGCTAATACATCAGTAATACCAACGCTTTCTAAAACTGCACGCATCGCACCACCAGCAATTACACCAGTACCGTGAGCCGCTGGTTTTAAGAAAACTCTTGAACCACCAAACTTACCATTTTCTGAGTGAGGAACTGTACCTTTCAATACAGAAACTTTCACTAAATTTTTCTTAGCATCATCAATACCTTTAGTGATAGCATCTGTAACTTCATTTGCTTTTCCTAATCCGTATCCTACAACACCTTTCTCATCACCAACAACAACGATAGCAGCGAAACTAAAGTGACGACCACCTTTTGTAACTTTGGTTACACGTTGTATCGCAACTAATTTATCTTTTAGTTCGATGTCTGTTGACTTTACTTTTTTTACAACTTCTTTTGACATGTTATGTATGTTCTTTTTATACTAATTAAAATTTTAAACCTGCTTCGCGAGCTCCTTCAGCTAACGATTTAATACGACCATGGTATAAGTAACCATTTCTGTCAAATACTACTGAGCTGATTCCAGCAGTTGTAGCTCTTTCAGCAATTAATTTACCTACTGCTTTAGCTTGATCAACTTTGTTTGCTTTTGAACCTTTGATAGTTTTATCATCAGAACCAGCTGCTAAAATTGTTTTACCTGCTAAATCATCCACTAATTGTGCGAATATACCTGAGTTACTTCTGAATACACTTAATCTAGGTGTAGTTGCAGTTCCGTTTACAGTTTTACGGATTTTAAGTTTAATGCGTTCTCTTCTTTGTTTTTTATTCAGTGCCATCTTTCCAGTTTTTTGAAGATGATTAATACTAATTGAATTATGTTATTTTTTGCTTGCAGATTTACCAGCTTTACGGCGTAAAATTTCGCCAGCAAATTTGATACCTTTACCTTTGTACGGCTCAGGTTTACGTAAACTACGTATTTTAGCTGCAACCATTCCGATTAATTGTTTATCAGAACTTTCTAATATTACTTTAGGATTTTGTCCTTTTTCAGAAGTTGTCGTAATTTTAATTTCGTCAGGTAATTCAAACACAACGTTGTGAGAATAACCTAAAGCTAATTCTAATAATTGACCTTTGTTAGTAGCACGGTAACCTACACCAACTAACTCTTGTTCTGTTTTATATCCTTCAGAAACACCTGTAACCATATTAGCGATTAAAGAACGGTATAAACCGTGTAATGCTCTGTGACGTTTTTGATCTGTTGGACGAGATACGTTAATAACACCGTCTTCTAATTTTACGATCATATCAGGATCAATAGTCTCTGATAATGAACCTAATTTCCCTTTAACTGAAATTTTTGCTCCAGCGATGTTTACTTCTACACCTGCAGGTACTGTAATTGGTAATTTTCCTATACGTGACATGTTTTTTCCTCCCTCTAAATTATGAAATGTAACATAAAACTTCTCCACCAACATTAAGCTTTTTAGCTTCTTTATCAGTCATTACACCTTTAGATGTAGAGATAATAGCAATACCTAATCCGTTTAATACTTTAGGCATAGTATCAACACCAGCATACTTACGTAAACCTGGTTTAGAAACTCTATCCAAAGTGCGGATTGCTGATAGTTTGTTTGTTGAATTGTATTTCAAGGCTATTTTAATAGTTCCTTGTTTTTTCTCGTTCTCCTCAAACTTGTAGTTTAAGATATATCCTTTTTCGAAAAGAATCTTAGTGATTTCTTTTTTAAGGTTTGAAGCTGGAATCTCAACGATTCTGTGGTTTGCGCTGATGGCGTTTCTTACTCGCGTAAGGTAATCTGATACTGTATCTGTCATTTTATTTGATTTTATATGTTATCCCGACTTTCAGGATAATTATACGTTAATACTCTTATTTTAGAAGCTTGATTTAGTAACACCCGGTATTAAACCGAATAATACCATCTCACGGAAAGTAACACGGCTGATACCGAAATCTCTCATGTATCCACGAGGACGTCCAGTTAATTTGCAACGGTTACGCATTCTTACTTTACAAGAGTTTTTTGGTAACTTTTGTAAACCCATTGAATCACCTGCTTTTTTTAACTCTGCGCGTTTAGCTGCATACGTATCAACTAGTTTTTTTCTTTTAGCATCACGTGCTATCATGTTTGTTTTTGCCATTTTATCTTTTTTTCAGGGCTGTAAATATACTATTTCTTTTTGAAAGGAATACCAAATTCTGTTAATAAAGCATGAGCTTCTTTATCTGTTGGTGCAGAAGTTACAAAAGTAATGTCCATACCAGAGATTTTACTCACTTTATCGATGTCGATTTCCGGGAAAATGATTTGCTCAGTAATACCTAATGTGTAGTTACCACGACCATCAAATCCTTTATCATTAACACCTTTAAAATCACGAATACGAGGTAATGAAGACGCTACTAAACGATCTAAAAACTCATACATTTTGTCGCCACGTAATGTTACACGAACACCAATAGCTACACCTTTACGTAATTTGAAGTTTGAAATATCTTTTGTTGAATATGTTGGAACTGCTTTCTGACCAGTAATAGTAGTCATTTCTTTTACAGCTGTTTCAATCATTTTCTTATCAGAAACTGCGTCACCAATACCTTGGTTGATACAGATTTTTTCTAATTTAGGCACTTGCATTGCTGAAGTGTACTGAAATTGTTTTTTTAAATTATCTACAATCTCTGCTTTATATTTGTCCTTTAATCTAGGAGAATAAGTTGCTGCCATTATTTAATTACTGCTTTAGTTTTTTTAGAAATACGCTCAATTTTGTTAGTAGTAGCATTTACAACGCGACCAATTCTAACAGTTTTACCACCTTCTACAAACATTAAGTTAGAGATATGGATTGTGCCTTCTTGTTTAACAATACCACCATTAGCGTTTTTTGCGCTAGGTTTAGTGTGTTTACTAATCATGTTAACACCTTCAACGATGACTCTTTCATTTTTTGTATCAATAGATACAATTTTACCTTCTTGGCCTCTGGATTCGCCAGATATTACTTTTACAGTATCGCCTTTTTTTAATTTTAATTTTGACATTGTCTTTCTATATTATTTATTAAATCACTTCTGATGCTAATGAAACAATTTTCATAAACTGTTTATCACGTAACTCACGAGCAACTGGCCCAAAAATACGAGTTCCACGAATTTCATCTCCTTGATTTAATAATACACAAGCATTATCATCAAAGCGGATATATGAACCATCTGCACGACGGATTTCTTTTTTAACTCGAACAACCACAGCTTTGTGAACTGTTCCTTTTTTTACGTTACCTGAAGGTAAAGCATGTTTAATTGTAACAACAATTTTATCTCCTACAGATGCGTAGCGCTTTTTTGTACCGCCTAACACACGGATAACAAGAACTTCTTTTGCTCCGCTGTTATCTGCTACTGCTAATCTTGACTCGTTTTGTACCATTTCTTATTAACTTTATATAAGTATTATTTCACTTTCTCTAAAACTTCAACTAAACGCCAGTTCTTTGTTTTGCTCAAAGGACGAGTTTCGCTAATTTTAACTGTATCACCAATACTGCACTCGTTTTTCTCATCGTGTGCAACGAAAGTTGACGTTTTGTTAACGAATTTACCGTATTTTGGATGCTTTACTTTACGCATCACTGCTACAACGATAGATTTTTCCATCTTGTTGCTTTTTACGATACCAACTTTTTCTTTTCTTAAATTTCTTTCTTCCATTACTACTATTATTTAGAAGTGTTGTTTCTTTTTGTTAATTCAGTACTCATACGAGCAACTGCTTTGCGGCTATCGCGGATTTTAATTGGGTTCTCTAAAGGAGAAATTGAATGGTTTAATTTCAATTTGTTTAAACCGTCTTTTTCTTCTTTTAATTTACCTTGCAATTCTGCTGTTGACAATGCAACTATATCTGTATTTTTCATTTTCTTAAATCCTTGTTATGATTAAACAGTTACTTCTTCTACGTAATCTCTACGAATAACAAATTTTGTAACGATTGGTAATTTTTGAGCCGCTAAACGTAAAGCTTCTTTTGCTGTTTCTAATGGAACACCTTCAGCTTCAAATAACATACGTCCTTTTTTAACTGGAGCAACCCAATATTCAGGAGCACCTTTACCTTTACCCATACGAACCTCAGCTGGTTTTGAAGTTATAGGTTTATCAGGG
>SYEI01000163.1 GCA_005800865.1 Bacteroidota bacterium
GTTTTTTCAATGACTTTATCTGCGTATTTATTATCAGTAAATATGGTGGTTAACGCATTAACAACAGCTTGTAATAAAATACGATGTGGTTTAGCTTGTTTTACTATTTTCTTGCCCATGAATCCTTAAAATTTAAGCCTCTAAGTTACTTTATTTTTTTATTATATTTACCTATTACCAATCTTACAGAAACAATGACTAAATTTTTTCTTTCGTTTATATTTCTCTCTAGCTTTTTAGTGGCTCAAAATAAAAAACGCATTTTATTAAAAAATGCCATAGCTCATATTGGCAATGGTCAGGTGCTTGACAATAGCTATGTATCCATTAAAGATGGCAAGATTGACATGGTTGCTGATGCGAGAGTCACTAAAATTGATCCATCTCAATTTGATACAACGATAGATTTATCTGGTAAACATATTTACCCAGGTTTAATTGCACCAAATTGTATTTTAGGGTTACAAGAGGCAGAGGCAGTTCGTCAAACGAGTGATTATTATGAGGTTGGAGAGTTTAACCCACATGTGAGAAGCTTAATTGCCTACAATGCTGAGAGCAAAATTTTGGAAACAGTAAAAGCAAATGGTGTATTATACACACAATCTACTCCAAGAGGAGGAAGAATTGCAGGTACATCTTCTATTTTAGCAACGGATGGTTGGAATTGGGAAGACGCAGTCATTAAAGCGGATGACGGAGTGCATGTTAACTTTCCAAACACCATTCAAAAACATGGTTGGTGGGCAGAACCAGAACCAAGTGACAAAAACCCAAAGTATACGGAACAAGTAAATGAGTTAACCACATTTTTTAATAATGCTTTTGCTTATTACAATACAAAAAATGTAACAGACAAAAATTTACGTTTTGAAGCCATGAAAGGTATTTTTGATGGTACTAAAAATTTATACATCCGTGCCGATTATGTGAAGGATATCATTGGTGCGATTAATTTTTCTAAAAAATTCAACATAAAAAAATTAGTGATTGTTGGCGGAAAAGACAGCCACAAAATTACTAAGTTATTAAAAGAAAATAATGTGGCAGTCATGTTAAATCGTTTACATGATTTGCCAGATTTACCAGAAGCAGAAACAGATTTGATTTTTAAACTACCTTATTTATTACAAAAAGACTCAGTGTTATTTTGTTTACAAAATCAAGGAGATATGGAAGCTATGAATGCGCGTAATTTAGCATTTTTAGCAGGGACTGCTGCTGCTTATGGCTTAACAAAAGAACAGGCATTACAAAGTGTGACCTTAAGTTCAGCTAAAATATTAGGCATTGATAATTTAGTGGGAAGCATTGAAACTGGCAAACTAGCCTCTTTAGTTGTTTCGGAAGGCGATATTTTAGATATGAAAACTAATAAAATTATTTTGGCTTACGTTAATGGAAGAAGTATTAAACTTTCTAATTTTCAAAACGACTTAAATAAAAAGTATTCAGAGAAGTTAGGGATTAAAGAGTAATTATTTTCTTTGCACTCTTCGCGAAAGAACTTTGTCTCTTTGAGGTTAAAAAACAAAGCATGATCATCAAATCAAATCTTATAGACATTGTTCGTAAAGAAATTTATGCAGCAGAACTATTTATTGAAGACAATAAAATTGTTTCTGTTACTAAAATTTCTGAAACACTAAACACTTATATTTTACCTGGTTTTGTTGACGCGCATGTGCATGTAGAAAGTAGTATGTTAGTTCCCTCTGAATTTGCTCGTATTGCTGTGACTCATGGAACGGTTGGGACTATTTCCGATCCGCACGAAATAGCCAATGTGCTTGGTGTTGCCGGTGTAGATTATATGATTGATAATGCCAAGCAAGTTCCTTTTCATTTTTATTTTGGTGCCCCATCTTGTGTGCCCGCTACTAATTTTGAAACGGCTGGCGCAGTAATTGACTCGAATGACATTGATAAATTATTATCGAGAAAAGAGATTGTGTATTTGGCTGAGATGATGAACTTTCCAGGAGTGATTTATAAAGATGAAGAAGTCTTGAAGAAATTAGCCTCTGCAAAAAAACATAATAAACCAATTGATGGTCATGCACCTGGTTTAATGGGTAACGATATGAAGCATTATTTTAATGCGGGTATCACCACCGATCATGAATGTTTTGGTTATAAAGAGGCATTAGAAAAATTGCAACATGGCGTAAAAGTTTTAATTAGAGAAGGAAGTGCCGCCAAGAATTTTGAAACCTTGATTTCATTATTAAAAGAGTATCCTGAACAAATTATGTTTTGTTGCGATGATAAACATCCCGACAATTTAATTGAATCACATATTAATGATCATGTAAAGCGTGCTTTAAAACTCGGACATGATTTATATAATGTATTGCGAGCCGCTTCTTACAATGTGATTAAACATTATAATTTACCGATAGGTTTATTGCAAGTAGGTGATTATGCTGATTTTATTGAGATTGATAGTTTGCAGGATTTTAATATTCTAAAAACATACATCAACGGAAATTTAGTTGCTGAAAAAGGAAAATCATTTGTAAAATCTGTTGATTCGCCAATCGTTAATAATTTTAATTGTAGTTTAAAACAAGCCAGTGATTTTAAATTAAAAAACGAAAGTGATAGAATCAGAGTGATTGAATGCTTAGACGGACAATTAATTACAGATGAGTTATGCGTAACGTCTTATAACGTTGATGGATTTGAAGAATCAAATGTAGAACAAGATATTTTAAAAATTGCTGTAGTAAACCGTTATAGCGATGCGCCTATTGCCAAAGCTTTTATTAAAAACATTGGATTAAAGCAGGGTGCGATTGCGAGTTGTGTAGCGCACGATTGTCATAACATTGTTGTGGTGGGAACCAATGACCAAGATATGTGCAAGGCGGTTAATTTGATTATTAAAGCCAAAGGAGGTATTTCCTTAGCTAATGGAAATGAAGAACTCGTTTTGGAATTACCCATTGCTGGTATCATGACCAACCAAGCAGCCGAAGAAGTGGCAGAAGCGTATACTAAATTAGACAAACGTGCTAAAGCTTTAGGAAGTAAATTACGCGCGCCCTATATGAGTTTATCGTTTATGGCATTGCTAGTAATACCAGAATTAAAGTTAAGTGACAAAGGTTTATTTAATGGAAAGAGTTTTCAATTTACAGATGTGTTTGTGAAATAATGAAATATATATTAAAAATATTCATCCCTTTAATCCTATTCATAGGATTAACTTCCATGATCATATCCGAAGGAGATGATGGTTACTTTGTTTATTTACGAGGTAAAAAACAATATGTAGTGGTTCAAGGTAAGGGCGAACCAACTATTGTATTTTTAACAGGAAAAGGGCGCCCACAAACTGATTTTAAAAAAGTGTATGAGAGGCTTGAGGAAACCAATCGCATATTTTCTTATGATCGCTCAGGCATTGGGCAATCCGAATTAATTAGAAATGACAGAACGATTGATACCATGGCTTTTGAGTTGCATGCTTTATTAGTAAAAGAAAGAATTAAACCCCCTTTTATTTTAGTTGGTCATTCTTTAGGCGGTTCTATTGCGCGTTGTTTTGTGAATATGTATCCTGATATGGTATCCGGAATGGTATTTTTAGATCCAGCACACGAAGAAGAATTTAAAAACGGAATGGCAATTAGAAGTGATTCAGATAAAGTAGTTTTTAAAGAGCAGTTCGAATCATTTTTAAAAATTAAAGGCGCTACTAAAGGTCAGCATGCAGAGTCGAAACAATGTTTTGATTTTGATACTTTGGGATATTCTACCAATCAAAAAATATTAAAGCAAACAATTATACCAGCTAATATTCCAATCACTATTATTTTATCAACTGAAGCAGATATCGACAATGATTATATAGATAAAGAGATAGAATTTAGGAAATTACATTTCAATCAATGGAAAATTATTAATCCTCAAACTAAAATTATTAATGCTTCCAAAACAGGCTATTTCATTCAGATGGAAGAGCCTAAAATGGTTGTAAATGAAATTAATGAGATGATAGAGAAGGCGGGAAAGTAACGAAGTATGATAACAGAATCCATAACAGATGAAACATTAGTTAAAAAAAATGATTTAAGAAAACCATTTGTTGCTTTTTTGCTTTCAGTTTTTTTTACAGGTCTTGGACAAATGTATAATGGACAGTTTAGAAAGGGCATAATATTTTTTTTACTCTCATATATTATTTTGTTTGTTAGTGGAATATGTAATTTGCTGATTTCGTTTAATGGATTTGTTGTGATTTTTATTTTGTTCAGTATACTAAAATTGTACAATATCATAGATGCAGTTTTAGTTGCTAGAAATTTGAAAGTATTTACACGAACAAAATTTAATACATGGTATTTCTATTTATTGTTTTCAATAATTGCTTTAATTATTAATTCAGTTTTTAGTACTCAAAAAATCCTTAAACTCCAAACATTTATATTTACTACATCTTCAGGCTATCCTACTACACTAATAGGTGACAGAATTGTATCAAATCTTAATTTTGATAAATTGATTAAAGTAAATTATGGAGATATGTTAGCTTTTTATTCTCCTAATTATGAAGTATGGACATTTAGAGTTGTTGGATTACCAGGCGATAAAATTGAAATAAAAAATCGTGAATTAATAATCAATGGCTTAAAACTAAAAACTACTTTTGAAAAAGAAGCAATAGATGGTGAATATGAGGTTAGCCAATTTTTAGAAGAATTGCCAAATGGGTTTAAGCATAGTATTTTCAGATATAATGGAATGTATGATAGTTCATATGAAAATGTTCCTGAAGTTATTTTGCCAACTGATTATTATTTCCTATTAGGAGACAATAGAGATAATGCATATGATAGCAGATATATTGGACCTGTGAATAAGAGAGATATATTTGCGCAGGTGATGTATGTTTTTTGGAGTAGTGATCTTAATAGGATTGGGTTAGATTTTAGAAAAAGTAAATAATTTTAATATCAATGTCATATTTCAATCCACAGCTAACCCTCGAAAATGAATTTGTAAAAATTCAACCACTCCGTGAAAGTGATTTTGAAACATTGTATGCTGTGGCTTCCGACTCATTAATATGGGAACAACATCCCAACAAAGACCGTTACAAAAGAGAAGTATTTGAAATATTTTTTAAAGGCGCTATCGAATCGGGCGGTGCGTTTTTAGTATTTGACAAACAAACTGGCGAAGCAATTGGAAGTTCACGCTTTTATGATTATTGCGAAGAGAATAAATCCGTTTTAATAGGTTATACTTTTTTTGCACGCAGCCATTGGGGTAGTAAATACAATCCAGCATTGAAAAATCTAATGATTCAATATGCTTTTCAATTTATTGATTCTGTTATCTTTCATATTGGGGCCAATAATATCCGTTCTCAAAAAGCCATTGAAAGATTGGGTGCTTCTAAAATTGACGAAATAGAAGTGAAATATTATGGAGAAGAAAGTAAACTAAATTTCGTTTACGAGATTAAAAAAGGCTATTGGCAGAAGAGCTAATTATTTTTCCTTATTAGCTTCATTATAGCAATCTCTGCATAAGGGCTCGTAGCTGTCTGTTTCGCCTAAAAGCACTAAACTAGTTTCAGCGGTTGTACGATGAGAGATATGAGCTAAGCTGCCACACTGCATGCAAATAGCATGAACTTTGGTTACATATTCGGCGCAAGCTAATAATGCAGGCATTGGCCCAAATGGTTTCCCTTTAAAATCCATATCTAAACCAGCAATAATAACACGTACGCCACTATCTGCTAATTGATTGCAAACGTTTACAAGCTCCATATCAAAAAACTGCGCTTCGTCAATTCCCACTACATCCACATCATTGGCTAACAATAATATATTGGAACTCGATGGAACTGGTGTACTATGAATTTCGTTACCTTGGTGTGATACTACTTTTTCTTCGTGGTATCGTGTATCAATTTGTGGTTTAAAAATTTCTACTTTTTGTTTAGCAAATTGCGCACGTTTTAAGCGACGAATCAATTCCTCCGTTTTACCAGAAAACATGGAGCCGCAAACTACTTCAATCCAACCTTTTCGGCCCGTACTATGTTTAATGTTTTCTAAAAACATGTTTATTATATATTGATAACAAAATCTAAAAATAAACTAAGTATCCATAAAATGCAGTATTTTTAATCTTTAATTATTCACATTATGCAAACGGATATTTTACTGAAACAACTTTATTCATCGTTAGGAGAACTAAAAGCAACTATCGAGAAATTTGAAAAACATCCTTCGCCAAGTACGCAATATACTGAGCAATTGCATTCTGCGATTTACCACAGTAATAAGCTGGTATCTGCTTATTTAGTATTAAAAGAACAAAAAGATGTTTCTCCAGAATTGAATTTGCACCTAAAATTAATGAATGTTCCAACCGCTGAAGAAAAAGCAGCTATTGTTGAGCCGATTAAGGAACAAGTGGTTGTAGTTACACCAGTTGCAGAAATCCCGAAACCAATAGAAGAAGTTAAAGCACCTGAAGTTGAAAAAGTAGTTGAGCCTTTTGTGGAAGTTAAACCTCAAGTAAAAGAACTTCCAAAAATGATTATTAATATTAATGACAAGTTCCGTTTCATTAATGAGTTATTTGAAGCTAATGCAACTGAGTATAATATTGCCGTTGAGCAAATGAATAGCGTTAATTCACTTGATGAAATGATGAGTTATTTAAAAGGCTTAACATCTATTTACGAATGGAAAGAAGATAGCGAAGTAGTTAAAAATTTATTTGCACTAGCACAAAAACGTTTTTCTTAGCCCTTCGACTCCGCTCAGGGTGACAATATCTGTCAGGCTGAGCGGAGTCGAAGCCTCTATAATTTTTATGAAACAAATTATATTTTTTTTATTTTCCTTTCTCTTTGTAAACACATACAGCCAGGACACAATCTACGCCCGTCAGGTTATTAAAAAGCTCACATCTAAAGAACTATTGGGAAGAGGTTATGTCAATGATGGCGTTAATAAAGCGGCTTCCTATATTTCAAAAGAATTAAAAACAATCGGGCTTTCTAAATTCGGAAAATCCTACTCTCAAAATTATGAATTTCCTGTTAATACATTCCCAGGAACAATGTCTGTTGTGTTAGATGGAAAAACGTTAATAGCTGGAAAGCATTATTTAATATATCCTTCTGCCGAAACGATTAAAGGTGGATTTCAGTTATTTAAAACGGACAGTATGACTTATGATGCAAACGATGGTAAGCGCCCTTTCCCCATTAAAGTAAAGCTTAGAAAAAAATTGACTTATACCGTTGCTACACAAATTTCTGATAATGCAGTCATTGAATTATTAAAGGATTCTTTTCCTAATGAATTAAAAACAATAGATATTATTTTTAAAAACAAATTCATCCCCAATTTTAAATGTCAAAATTTATGTGGCTTTATTAAAGGCACACAACAGCCAGATAGTTTCATTGTCTTTACTGCTCATTACGACCATTTAGGCGCAATGGGAAAGGAAGCTTATTTTCCAGGTGCTAATGATAATGCTAGTGGTGTGAGTGTATTATTGAATTTAGCAAAGTATTATAAAACGCATCCATCAAAATATTCGGTAGCTTTTATTTTTTTTAGTGGAGAAGAGGCTGGCTTGTTAGGTTCTAAATATTATTCGGAGCATCCTATTTTCCCATTATCAAATATTAAATTTTTAACGAATTTGGATTTATTAGGAACAGGGGATGATGGTATTATGGTAGTGAACGCAACCGTATTTAAAGAACAGTTTGAGAAATTAAATCAAATAAA
>SYEI01000164.1 GCA_005800865.1 Bacteroidota bacterium
ACTTCCCATAAATTGATTAGTGCCTAATACTACTCTTCTAAATTCGCCTAATGATTTATTAGAAGTCAATAATTTTGCTTTATCAACTTCCGGTAATGTTGAATTAGACAATGTTGTTAAATTAAAGTTCATCTTATCCGATAAATTTTCTAAAACACCATTTTCAATTTTCACTACTTGAGCGAAATACTTTCCAGGTAATGCCACTGGACCTTGTTCATCACTTTCGTATGGATTATTTGGATCAGGCGTGTAAAAAGAAACTGGAGAGGTTAATTCTAATCTACCATCCCACACAACTTGCTTCATACCTTTTGCAGCAGATTGTTTTAATTTTCTTATTTCATTTCCTTGCTCATCTGTTATCACTAATAGCAAATACGGTGCTTCTTCATTATCTTCTAAACGCATACTATCTTTTGAAGGATAAGCAATCGCTTGATTATTTTTAATCTTTTCTTTCTCTAATTCTTTACGTTTATCTTTTAATGATTTATAATCATCTTTTACATAATAACGAATGGTTGCACCGATTGGTGGATTCTCTGCTACATAAAATGATTCACCTTGAAACGATTTACCTTTATGTCCGTATGGTTGAGATTGATTAAATACTAAACCATCCATAACAGGAAAAATGTTTGCTTTCTTTTCTAAATCTTCTTTTTTAATCGTTTGTAAAACAGTGTAATCATCTACAATATAAAAGCCTCTACCAAACGTAGCGATTACAATATCATTTTCTTGTTCCTGAATAGCAATATCTCTCACGCAAATAGATTGAGGTAAACCACCAGTTAACTCCATCCAATTTTTCCCTCCATCAATACTGAAATAAAACCCAAACTCTGTTCCACAAAATAATAGATTTTTGTTTTTATAATCTTCGGTAATGCAATATACTGAACCACGCACTGGTAAATTTCCACTAAGGCTAGTCCATGTTTTTCCTTTGTCAGAACTCTTCATTAAGTACGGTTTAAAATCTCCATTACGATGATTATTAAAACACGCATACATCACATTTTCATCGTGACGAGACGCTAAAACATTTTGCAATAACACTTGATTTGGAACACCTGCAAACGTTGCTACTTTTAACCAACTAGCGCCACCATTATCTGACACTTGAATTAATCCATCATCTGTACCAACTACTAATAATTTTTCATTAAGTGGCGATTCAGATAAAGCTGTAATATTTCCATAAATAGACGTGGATTGATTTTTTGCAACGGCATCCATACTCCATACTTTACCCATCACTGGTAATTTATTTCTATCGATTCCAGATGATAAATCTGGGCTAATCACCTTCCAAGAATTTCCTCTGTCGTCACTTCTAAATAATTTATTGGCAGCAAAATAAATACGCTTGTTATCAAATTTACTGATGATTAAAGGTGCGTCCCAATTGAAACGGTAAGCTGGCTCCCCATTTTTTTCCATCGGTTTAATATCAATGGCTTCACCATTCTTTCTATCATAACGCACTAAGCCTCCATATTGCCACTGACTGTAAACAATGTTTGGCTCTGTTGGATCAACACGAGATTGAAAACCATCACCCCCAACCGTTACAAACCAATCTGCATTGGTAATTCCGCTAGCGCTGATGGTTCTGTTTGGACCACCAAGCGTATTATTATCTTGTGTGCCACCATATACATAATAAAATGGCTTACTATTATCTACACATACTCTATAAAATTGAGTGATAGGTAAGTTCGAGCAAAAACGCCAAGTTTTAGCACCATCCATACTTTCATATAAACCACCATCGCAACCCATGATTAAATGTCCTGTATTTCTTGGATCAATATATAAAGCATGATTATCTACATGTTTATTTTTTTCGCCAACTGGCTTAAATGTTTTACCTCCGTCAGTGGTTACTTGAGCCCAAGTATCTAAACTATATACTTTGTTTTCGTCTTTTGGATCGGCAACAATTTCTTGATAGTAATTTCCTGCCGTTGACCAATCGTTTTGTTTTTCCCAACTAGCTCCACGGTTTGTGCTTTTATAAAATCCCTTACCCTCTGCAGCTTCAATAATGGCATAAATAAAATCTGTATTAGCAGGAGAAATGGCTAAACCAATTCTTCCAACATCTCCACTTGGTAAACCATTAGTTAGTTTATTCCACGTTACACCATAATCTGTACTTTTATAAATAGCACTTTCTGGTCCTCCGCTAATGTATGTATATTCATGACGGCGACGTTGATGAGCCGCAGCATAAACAATATTAGGATGTTTCGTATCAACTAACACATCGTTAAAGCCTGTATGTTCGCTCACCATTAATGTTTGTTTCCAAGTTTTCCCTCCATCGGTAGTTTTATAAATACCACGCTCACCACCGGCGCTCCATAATGGTCCGTAAGCCGCTACATAAACTATATCTGAATTTGTTGGGTCAACTGAGATTCTTCCAATGTGCTCTGATTTCTCTAAGCCCATATTTTTCCATGTTTTTCCGCCATCCTCACTTTTATAAACACCATCTCCATAACCAACCGCACGTTGATTATTATTTTCGCCAGTGCCTACCCATACTACATTTGAATTACTAGGATCAATGGTAATACAACCAATAGAGTATGAATTTTGATTATCAAAAATTGGGTAAAAAGAAACACCTGCATTATCGGTTTTAAAAACCCCTCCGGCAGCAGCAACTACATACCATTGATTTTTATTATTTGGATTAACGGCGATATCACCTACTCTTCCAGACGTCACAGCAGGGCCTAAAGAACGAAAAGATAAAGCCGAATAGGTTTCCGCTTTATTTAATGCGTCTTTTTGATCCGGTTTTGAGTCTTTAGTATTTGTTGGTTTTTGCGCGTTTATAGTAAATGCAATTGACAATGCTATCGCAAATAAGAAATTAGAATATAAATTCATTTGTTAAGTTTTAGTTATACAAATCTATTATTTTTAGTGAAATGACACTAATTGCTCATGAATTATCTTAATTTTTATCACGAATATATTTCAACAGTAGCTCAGAATAAATGAAAATAAATTAGATTTGTGTATGGAAAAAACTAAGATTTTAGATTCAACTCAAATTAATCAAAAATTAAACCGTATGGCTTATCAGGTGTACGAAAATAATTTTAAAGAGAAAGAGTTATTAATTGTGGGGATTGAAGGCAATGGCTACAAAGTAGCGGAACGTATTGTTGCTATTTTAAATTCCATATCAACTATTAAAACTAAATTAGGAAAAATAAAAATGGATAAAGAAAATCCATGGGCTACTGAACCTAAAATTGATTTCACAGAAAAAGATTTTGAAAACAAATCTGTGATTTTAGTGGATGATGTTTTAAATAGCGGAAAGACTTTAATTTATGCTGTAAAATTATTTTTAAATAAACCTGTTAAACAATTAAATACATTAATTTTAGTTGATAGGAGTCATACTCGTTTTCCTGTAAAGGCTGATTTTGTTGGACTTTCCTTATCAACTACACTTCAAGAAAGAATAGATACAGATTTTTCTAAAAAAGGAAAAGAAGCCGTTTATTTGGTTTAATAAATAAAAGGAAAAAACATTCAAAAAAAATCCCCGAATTTCTTCGGGGATTTTTTTTATTTAAGTAATGTGACGTGCCCTATGTAATCATGTTTTTTACCGAGTACATCTGTAAGTTTAACTTTCCAAGTGTATACATCTTGTTTACCCTCTTTTGATTTTCCTTGCACTCTTCCATCCCAGCCTTTCTTAATATCATCCGTGTAAAACACGCGCTCTCCCCATCTATCAAATACCCACATCTCATACTTAGCTATACCAATACCTGTTCCATTAAAGTAATCATTAATACCATCATCATTTGATGGTGTAAAGGCATTTGGAATATAGAACGTAAACTCTGGCCCAATCTCAACTGGTAAATACGCCGTATCTAAACATCCATACTGATTTGCTACCAATAATACTGAATAATAAGTCTGCGCTGTAGCATCACTGTAAAAATGCTCTGGATCTACATTTACTGAATCTAATGGACTTCCATCTCCAAACATCCACCACCATTTAGTATAATCAATCGATTGATTTGTAAAATAAACTAACGGTTCTAATACATTACTTGGATTTGGATTAGCAACATATTGTGCTATTGGTTTAGGGAACACCGTAATATAATTTGATTTGGTTACCGCTACAGTACAACCAGCACTAGTAGTTACCATTAATTGAACACTATACTGCGCCAACTGACTGCTGCTATTATTAATATAGCAATGTTCCACTATTCCATTTGTTGAATTAACTACTGGATTACTGCCATCACCTAAAGTCCATGTCCAGTTTGCTAAAGTTGCTGGCCCTGGTATTGCTGGTGTCATATCAGTAAACGTTACACAATGCTTAGGGCAGCCATCTGGATCATTTACCGTAAAATCTGGTTGTGGTAAATAATTTACATATACAAATTGCTGAATAGTATCTCTACAACCATGATTAGTCTCTGATACCAAATGAATCGTATAATCTCCAGGGCCTGCAAATGTAAAGCTCGTGTTTTGGCCAGTGCCTTCTACACTGGTGATACTATTATTAAAATCCCAATACCAATTAGTAACTGTACCACTATTTGCTTGTTGCGTTGCACTAAAAGTCATTGCTGATTGATCACATGGTGTTGAATTGGTGATTAACATCTTTGGCTTCTCATACACTTCTACTGCTTTAACAATGGTGTTTTGACAGCCTTTGTTTGATGTTAAAGTTAATGTTGCATTGTAAACTCCTGCTGCAGCATAAGTGTGTGTAGAGGTGGATGCCGATGTTGGTGTGGATACAGCGCCATCGCCATAAGCCCATACAAAGGCTGTGTTCGTACCAATGGCAATCATACTTGAACTTCCGTTGAAAGTATTAGGTTGTGCATTAATACAATTGTTTACAAATGTAAAGTCGGGTTGCGGTATTGGATTTACCCACACTTGAATCGTGTTGGTCATGTTACTACATACTAAGCCTACAACTGGCGAAGTAGATACTGTATAGCTTACATTGTTATTACCAAATGCTGGGAACACAAAGTTTGGATTGGCTACACCTGTTACATCTACAGTGCCATCGCTTAAATAATCCCACATATAGGCGTTAATCGCATTACCGTTACCTGCACTAGCATCTGTTAAATGTGACAGGCTTCCTAAACATACTGAATCAGATGTAAAGGACGCTGTTGGTATGGCATACACACTTACTGGTTTTGTGATAACGTCTACACAGTTATGTAAAGATGTTGCTGTTAAGGTTACGTTATACGTTGCGTTGGCATTTCCTCCCAAAGTGTATGTATGTGTTGGATTAACAATTGTAGTTGTTGGACTTGTATCTGCAAAATCCCATAGATACGTTGTTCCTGATCCTACATTTGGATTAGTTGTCTCATCCGTTAAGTTTGTAAATACACTCGCCGTTCCAAAACATACTTTGTCTGGGGTAAAGTTTGGTATGGTATGTCCCCATACATCTACTGCTAACTTAATCGTGTCTTTACAAGTATTATTATCGGTTACGATTAATCCTGTAGTAAATGTTCCTGAGGTTGGATAAATATTTGTTGGTGCATTGGTTGCATTATCCGTTGAACCGTTGTTTGTGAAATCCCATGCCCAAGCAGTAATTGAACCTGTTGGAGTTGACATATCTGTATAAGCGGTTGCTGTTCCTTGGCATACGGATGTTGTACTAAAGTTTGCTACGGGCTGTGGGTAAACCGTTACTGTTTGAGTGATGCTTGCCGAACAGGTGGTATTTGCTGTAATGGTTAAAGTAATTGTTTTTACACCGCTGCTATTATACGTTAAGATTGGTGGGTTTTGTACACTACTAGTTGTGGTTGGTGCAGCGCCTGTTCCAAAATTCCATACGTAACTCGAAATATTATCTGGCAATGGTACTGTAGAGCCGTTGTTTAATAAAACGTTAGCGTTCATACAGGCGTTTACTGGTGTAAACGTGGCTGTTGGAATTACATTAACGATGACTGTTTTTGTAATATTATCTACACAGCCATTGGTGGTGGTTGCTGTTAAGGTTACACTATAAGAGGTAATAGTTGTTGATGTGTAAGTATGTGTTGGATCTTGCAGGGTATTTGGCGCTGAGCCGTCTCCAAAGTTCCAGCCCCATGTTGGTGTGCCGCCTACGTTGGCATTGGTAGTGGTGTTAGTTGTATTACTAAAGGTACTGGATGTGCCAAAGCATACATTGTTTGGTGTAAAATCTGGTATCGCATGTCCCCATACATTTACGGGTAGTGCGATGGTATCTCTACAGCCATGATTATCGGTTACGATTAAGCCTGTTGTATAAGTACCTGATGGTGAAAATAAATTGCTCGGTGCATTAGTAAAGTTATCGCCTGATCCATTATTAGTAAAATCCCATGCCCATCCGGTAATCGATCCTGTTGGGGTTGATAAATCTGTGTAAGCGGTTGCTGTACCCTGACAAACGGACGTTGTACTAAAGTTTGCTACTGGTTGTGCATAAACTTCCACAGTTTGTGTAATCGTTGCTGTACAGCTATTATTACTGGTTAAGTTTAAGGTTATATTTTTTACGCCTGCTGTTGTGTAAACCAATGGGGTCACATTGGTTCCTGTTCCTGTGGCTGGGTTTGCTCCTGCTCCAAAGTTCCAAGTAGAAGTTGTAATATTATCTGGTGCTGCTATGCTTGATGTATTGTTCAATAACACATTAGCATTTAAACAGGCTGGTCCTGGTGTAAACGTAGCCGTTGGCAATGGGTTTACTTTAACATTAACACTCGTTGTGTTGATACAACCATTATTAGTTGTAGCCGTTAATACTGCTACAAAGGTTCCTGCTGTTGTATAAGTATTCGTTGGTGTTTGTGTTGTATTATCTACCGAGCCATTGTTCTCAAAATCCCATGCCCAAGCACTTATCGTCGCTGGTGCTGATACCGTACTCGTATTAACAAAAGTTGTTGGTACATTTAAACACACCGTATTGGCTGTAATCGCCATCACTGGGTTCGGAAATACATTGATCGTCTGGGTTATACTACTGTTACAACTGGCACTTACAACTGTATAAGTAACTATCTTAGGGCCCGCCGTAGTATATACATGTGATGGATTTGCGCCTGTTCCAGCATTACCATCACCAAAATCCCATAAATGAGCAGTTATACCAGCTGTTGGTGTAGTTGTAGAAGAAAAAGTAGTGGTCGTGTTTAAACATCCACTTGAATTTGTGAAGCTAGCAACTGGCCCAACTGTAAAAGCAAAGGTTTTGGTAATACTATCCGTACAAGCTCCATTAGAAACTTTTAACTCTACAGTTTTAGTTCCTATCGAACCATACGTATGAACCGTGCTTGCTCCTGTTCCAAAAGCTGTTCCATCGCCCCAATCCCAGGTATAACTGGTAATTGGTCCGCCCCCATTAGGGGAAGAAGTTGACAAAACAGGCACGCTAAAACTTGAAGCGCATGGCGTTACTGTATAATTAAAATCGGCAGTAGGCGCTGCGTTAGGGGAAAAATTCAGAGTGTAAACATACGTTGCAGCTCCGCAAGAAGAATAAGGCGTACAAGTAACTGTATATATACCTGGTGTTGTAGTTGTAGCTGTTTGAGTTGTAATAGAAGCGACTGAACTACCCGCAGGCCCTGCCCATGCGTAATTATCCATACCAGCAGGTGCTGTTAAGGTTCCAGTTGAAGCTCCGGCGCATCCTCCAGTTACAGATGTTGTTAAAGTAGAACACAAACCATCAACGTAACAGTATGCCCAATCATAATCATAAACACACCATCTGTTTTCAATCTCCACAGTAACGTTTTGGCCTACATAAGGAGTTAAGTCAAATCCCAAATTTGTCCATGGAACAAATGTTGTAGGATAGGATTGCGCACCAATATTTACACCGTTAGCTCCAGTTTGAAAACCAGTTAAACCATAAGATTGTCCTCCGCCTGATGATGATTCAGCGTAATAACACTCAAAATTTGGACATGCAATAACTGCACCAGCACCATCTCTAAATCTAATAAATACACGTGCAGCATCAGGTGCAGTGTGTGGGAAATTTAAAATAACCATCGCAAACTTTAAAACGAAATACGCATTTGCGGGAGTTACCGAAAAAGTTTGCATCGCAGTGCTTGTAGCAACGTTTGTATTATTGCCAAGTTGCAAAGAAAAAGCACCACCAGGTGCAACCACGGGAAATCCTCCAAAAGGATCAGTACCCGCTCCACTTCTTATCAAAGCGTCTCCTGTTGTTGTCCAGCCAGCGGTTGTACCTGTTTCAAAATCAATATTAGTACATGGTGCTTGTACCGTTGGAGGACCAGGCTTAGAGCTTGAATTTCTGTTAATACCATACTTTGTTTTAATAAATTCTCGCTTACGAAGATATAGGTAACGAGCTGTATTTTCCTCTGAAAACCCTTCTGTAATAGCATTTGCCAAAGCTGCAGGTTCATTAAATCCACTTATAGAATCTCCATCGTAAACCAAAAAAGGAATTGATGGAACCATTTGTTTCAACTGACTTTCATGACCATGTTTATGATCATTTTGAGCACTAATATTGTTTGGACTAGAAACAAAAAACGTAAGTAATAATAAAAAAATAAAATTAGTCGCTATTGATTTCATGTTTCGAGGATTTTAATAATAGTAATATTACTGATTTTTTAGACCATTATAAAGTTATTAACTAATCATTTAGCCGTTTTAACTAAGTGAAAGTGCAATTTCACGTAAATAATTGATTTTTAGATGACTAATTCAAAAAATATACAGAATTTAATCCTCGAGATGCTATTCAAATAAGACGTATGTAGCTCAAAAATTCTAATTGAATTTCATATAAACATGTCACTGGGAAATACAAAAAGAAAATATCTTTTCATGAAAAAGCCTGCCCTTATAAAAGAACAGGCTTTGTGGTGAGAAGGAGATTTGAACTCCTGTCCGCCAGCTGGCGGATATGAATCAATGCTCTAACCAATAACATTCCAAATAAATTCTCTACCCTTAGCTGTTTTTAATTCTTTTTCTCTTTTCAAAGCACTTGCTTTGTCTTTAAAAATCTCTGAATACACTAATTTCCAAGGTCTATATCGTAAAGTATATCCTTTAGTTTCCAACTCATTATGAGCCAATAACCTCTGCTCTATATTGCCAGTATAGCCAACGTAGATTTTATTGAATTTTCTGAGTATAATGCGTAAACAGTAAACATAAGTTCATAAAAAAGCCTGCTCCTAAATTAAGAACAGGCTTTGTAGTGAGAAGGAGATTTGAACTCCTGACCTTCGGGTTATGAATCCGATGCTCTAACCAACTGAGCTACCTCACCAAATATTTTTATTTTAAAGAACTATGAACTCCTGTCCGCTAGCTAGCGGATATGAATCCGATGCTCTAACCAACTGAGCTACCTCACCATTCTTTAAAAA